>JBCCRZ010000277.1:0-7644 GCA_039200855.1 Cyanobacteria bacterium P01_D01_bin.44
CCAGAAGATATGCCCAGTTGGGTGAGCCGCGATCGCAGCTGGGTTTCGTCTAAGGCACCGACAAAGCCCTCAGACACCTTGCCATCTCTCACAATGCGCACATCAGGCACCCCTTCTACCCCGTAGGTGTTTGCCAGGTCTGGATTTTGGTCAATATCAACCTTAGCCAGGGCAAAGTCATACTCGCCTGCCAGCTTTTCAAGGATGGGGCCTAGCAGCTTGCAGGGTCCGCACCACTGGGCAAAAAAGTCGACAAGGACAATGGTATCTACCGAACGCTGCAATACCTCGGTTGCAAATGTTTGCTGATCAACTTCGATCACAGTTCCCACAATTTATCCTCTCCGATATTTCAGCATCTCCAGACTTGCCGGTTGTTTAGACAGTTGGCTTATAGACAGTCGGCTTATAGAGTCTGGCCCTGCCCCTAACCCTTGATAAATAGCTCATATAGAGACAGCAGCAGCTCTAAAACAATCAGAATGACGATATACCATTCCAGGCGCAGGCTGGTCGTTTGCTGCTGTAGCTCCAGTGCTGTTTCCACCGTTCGTGACACCAGATCCAACTTTTTCTCCAGGGCCAGGTGACGTTCCCGAATTTCATATTCGTCTTCTACTCGCAAATATAGCCGCTCAAACTCAGGATACTCCCATAGCAGCTCGGGTTTATCCACAATGGCCGCCTGACCCACCAGCTTATTTTGAATTAACAAGGTATTCCCGATTTGCCGCAGGAGTTCTTTGCCCTGCTGTCGCTGTCCCCATCTGGGTTTTTGTAAGCTCACCGCAAACGGCTCAATTTGCTCAAATACGGCGGCGGCTTCCATTTCAAATTCAGCTAAGACGACGCTTTTGGCTAACACATTGGCAACAATTTGCAACCGGGGCGCGTCAAACTCAGCCAGTAAAATCTGACCATCTTCCACTTTGCCCGAATTATTCGGTTCACGCTTTAGCGTCACCCGCTCAGATTCCGGGGTATCGTAGGGGCGGGTGATCAAAGCTTTCAAATCAGCCAAAAACTGAGTTTCTTCAACGAGGGATAACCCCATCAGCACGACCACGCCGTAATTAAATAAAAATGCTGCTCCCTGCTCCCCAGCGTTGACAAATACGGGTGAGGTCACCCGCTCATTTGCCCCCGAGCTATTTGCTGCCAAGATAGGTGTCCCCGAGCTATGTGCGCCGGCTATGAAGGATGAAAGCGCCACATTTTGACCAAAGAACAAGGCATGCATCATAATGTGTGGCTGATGAATAAAGCGCTGGTCGATCATGCAGTCTGCTTTAGAAACTGTGTTTTAGATATTTTTTATGATTTGTCCTTAGGACGACAAATTAAGATAATGTAAAGCACTCAAAAGCATCGTAGAACCTATCTGCTGATAACTAATGAAGCGTGTTCACTACATTCTAGGGACCCTTGATGATGATGACATTGATTGGATAGTCACGATCAGCCAACGCCGTAAAATGAAGCCCAGTGAGGTTTTAATCGAGGCTGGCAGGCCCAGCGATGCCATCTATTTAATCTTAGAAGGGGAGTTTGCTGTGTTTGCTGAACATGCAATCCAGCACCCGGTTGCCCATCTTGGCAGTGGTGAGGTGGCTGGCGAGATGTCTTTTATTGATGGCTATGCCCCCTCTGCTACGGTACAAGCGGTCGAGCCTGGCCTTGTCCTGGCCATTCCGAAGGATCAGCTGGCGGCAAAATTAAAGCAGGATATTATCTTTGCGGCCCGGTTTTATGAAGCCATGTCCGTTTTGCTGTCAATGCGGCTGCGGGGTACCCTCAAGCAGATGCCGTCGTCCGGTGATGCGATGGAGCACAATCCGGAGATGGCTAATAAATGGGAGTTAGGTCTTGTACGCTATGACTGGCTCCTTAGACGACTGCGACACGAAGCGTTTGGCCCCCTGTAGCTGTCGGGGCTGAATGCCAAAGCGGTTAGCTAACGCCGGGTCAGTGTTATTTGGGTCCCCTTGTTGTATCATTCCTAACCTATCTGGGGCATGTTAGCCCTATATCTGGAAGATGTTCTAATAGCTGAGCTAACTTGCCATTGCGTAAAGCGGAATTGCACGCGAGAATTAGGATCTGGGTAAGTCTGCGCAGAATGATTTGGTGATGGGTGCATTCTGAAATTTCCAGAGATAGGTTGATTTTCTATTTTAGTTATTAGGCATGTCCTCAGAGTCAAAGCTCAGTTGCATTCTTATCATTGAAGACAGTCAGGGACGGCGAGAAATTATTCTTGATGGCTCGGTCTACTCGATTGGGCGTGATCCCAAATGTGATATTCGTTTAGCGTCCCAGTTTGTCTCGCGCCACCACGCTACCTTGGTGCAGTTGCCCAGGGATGATGAGTCTTTTTATTATCGCATCGTTGATGGCAACCTCAAGGGTAAACCCAGTGCCAATGGCATGCTGATCAATGGCCGCAAGCTACAGGCCCACGATCTTAAAAACGAAGATGAGATCGTGTTTGGTCCCCAGGCAAGAGCGATTTACTATCAACTCAAACGAGATACGACCTCAGCGGTCCCCCTTGATGAGTTTGACATCACGTTGATTAGCCCCAATATGATCGACGAAGATAGCGAAGATGACTAAATTTGTCCAACAGTAAGTGGGCGTGAGTAAGTGGGCGTGAAACCCGCCCCTGACTAGTTGCTGGCATTTGCAATCGCTTCGTTGACCTGCTCAAACACCTGCTGGCAATGGTTATTGTTTTGCAAGGGCAGCTCTTCATTTTTGACCACCAGATTGATGGTCGAAGACGACTCTGAGACAACGGCAGTATTAATGAGCACCTCTACCGTGGCCAGCTGGCTGTAAGAAACGTTGCCAGGCTTCTCTTTGGCCATGATGTAGTCAGTAGCCTCGTAGATTAAGTTTAAGCCACACGCCTCAAGAACGCTGACAAGGGACTGGCGGAGACTATTGGCTGGAGCAACGGTCATTAGGAAATTGGTATACCGGGCCATAGGTGTTCAGGAACCAATCTATTTCACAACAATGGTTAGCAGAGATTGAATAGGAAACACGATCGAAAAACGGTAAGCATTGATACCTAAATAATACCTACAGTCGTTGGACAGTCCATCCACATTCAAGCTGAGATGATTATCTAAGTACTAAACGCAAGTTGTCTGCATCTAAACTTACCTTTTCATCTAAGTAGAAAGTTTTCAGGAAGATCCTAAACAAATCTACAGGATTGCCAACGGACTCTGCATCCAATTGAGCAATGACAATTTTGGGAAAATCTGAGCGCAGTGCCCGACTTGTAAAAGCATTGCTGGCAAACTGCTGATCAAAACAAGAGGCCAAGCCATTCAACCTATCCAGGGATTGACAGCGGCGATCGCAAAAATCTAGCCTTAGAGCGCCACCTGACTGCGGGAATTTGTCTAGGTCACCATAGCGCAATGGGCGGATAATGCAAAAAATGGTCTGACCCCTCACATAGGTGACTTCCCCATAGTCTCGTTAAACCACAGATGGGGATCGGAGCGCAAGGGTAGTGGGTGGTGGGTGGTGGGTAGTGGGTGGTGGGTAGTGGGTTAGGGCGAAAGGGGAAGGGCGAAAGGGGGAAAGGGGCAAAGCGAACAATGGGTACTCTGGTAAGTATGGTTGGTAAATTAATTGTTTTTGAGGGCATAGAGGGGTGCGGCAAGACAACGCAGTTGACTCGTTTGTGTGAATGGTTGACTGAGAGTGATTTATTTGCAAAGCTGCGATCGCACCATCATCTCCAGGGCCTCGTCGCTACCCGAGAGCCGGGCGGAACGGTCTTGGGTAAATCGATTCGGAATTTGCTGCTGCACCCTCCCTCAGACAGCACCCCGCAGGATCGCACTGAGCTGCTGCTCTATGCGGCGGACCGGGCCCAGCACGTGGATGAAATGATTCGTCCGGCGCTGGCGGCGGGGTATTTGGTGATGTGCGATCGCTACACTGACTCGACGGTGGCCTATCAGGGCTATGGCCGCCAGCTTGATTTGAGACTGATCGAGACCCTCAATCAGATTGCCACTGGAGGCTTAGAGAGTGATCTCACCGTTTGGCTGAGTTTGGATGTAGAAGCGGGGCTGGCTCGGATGCGATCGCGCGGACAGGCCGACCGTATTGAAAAGTCGGGGATCGCGTTTCACAAACGAGTGCAGACCGGGTTTGAGACCCTGGCCCAGCAGCATCGTCATCGCTTTGCCCCGATCGACGGCGCTCAAAGCGTTGAGGCTGTGGCTGACAAGATACAATCAGTTGTCACCGCTGCCTTGCAGCAATGGTATCCGCTGTCCTAAAGGTCGGTGGGACAATCAATTTCCGGCGAGGATAGGCAGGGGGAGCAGGGGAGGGGTAGAGGGTAGAGGATAGAGAGAGGGTAAAGGGTAGAGGGTAGAGGGTGATGGGAAGGTAGGGTAGGGGCGACGCGGCTGCTCGCCCTTCAGGATTGAGTGGATAGGCAGGGGGAGCAGAGGAAGCAGAGGAGGGAGGCGTCATTATGCCAATCATGTCGTTAGAGCAGGTTATCGAAAGTCCTTTTGATATATTGATTGGCCAGGCTCAGGCCGTAGATCTGCTCAGCCAGGCTGTTGCCCGCCAGCGCATTGCTCCTGGCTACTTGTTTGTCGGGGCACCGGGGGTGGGTCGAGCGATCGCGGCGAATGCCTTTGCTGAGCTGCTGTTTAGCCAATCGGAGTCGTCTGCCCTGCGGCGGCGGATCCGGTCGCGCAATCACCCTGATCTGCTCTGGGTAGAGCCCACCTATCTGCACCAGGGGCAGCGGCTCACGGCGAAGGAAGCAGCTGAGGCGGGGCTTAAACGTAAAGGGCTGCCGCAAATTCGGCTAGACCAGATTCGAGACGTGGCTCGCTTTTTGAGTAAACCCCCCCTGGAGGTCCCCCGCGCCGTGGTGGTGATCGAAGCCGCCGAGCGCATGGCCGAAGCCGCTGCCAATGCCTTGCTCAAAACGTTAGAAGAGCCCGGTAAAGCCACCTTGATCTTAATTGCCGCCGACCAACAGGCGCTGCTGCCCACCCTGATCTCCCGCTGTCAAATCATTCCCTTTGTGCGCCTCGGTCCAGAAAATATGGCTCGGGTACTTACCGACAGCGGCCACGCGGAGATTTTGGACTCTCCAGCAATTTTGACCCTGGCCCAGGGCAGTCCTGGGGCTGCGATCGCAGGTTGGCAACAGCTCCTGGAGCTGCCTGATGGTCTACTTGAGAGCGTGACGCAGCCATTGAGATCGCGCCGAGAAGCGCTGGAAGTTGCCCGCCAAATTACCCAGACCTTGGATACCGAAGCCC
Source organism: Cyanobacteria bacterium P01_D01_bin.44 (assembly GCA_039200855.1). Lineage (GTDB taxonomy): Bacteria > Cyanobacteriota > Cyanobacteriia > Phormidesmidales > Phormidesmidaceae > SIO4C1. The sequence goes on from JBCCRZ010000277.1 coordinate 5,319, forward strand.
AGCTATGGCTGCTCGATTATTTGCAACAGCATTACTGGCAGCAGGCTTTGTCTGCCCAGGTCAGCAACCGACTCCAAAAGTTTGAACAGTCGCGCAAATATTTGCTCAGGTACGTCCAGCCCCGCCTGGTGTGGGAAGTGCTGATGCTACAGCTAGTGAACTAAACGGTTCAGTTTGAAAAAAGCTTCTCTCTCATTCAGGCAACGTGATAATCCGGGTAAAATTTTGAATACAAAAACATCCTGATCACATCTACCCATGGCCCCAGTTCGTAAACCCCTTAAAAATCCAACGCTCTGGATTGCCCTCGGCATTTTGCTCGTGGGGGGCGTTGTTTCGACCCTGGCCGTGCGCAACCTGATACAGTCGCGGCAGGCTGCGCGGGAAGAAGCCGCCCAGCCCCCACCCCAGCGGGTAAGTGTCTCTGCCCTCGGGCGGATTGAGCCCCAGGGGGGCATTATCGACGTGGCCGCTTCAGATGGCGGCGTACTCAGTCAGCTGCTGGTGGCCGAAGGGGATCAGGTGACCCAAGGACAGGTGCTGGCTTACCTGGATATCTATGAGGTTCGCAAGGCGGAGCGAGACTATGCCGAGAGCCAGCTGATCGAAGCTCGCAACAAGCTCGATGCCGAAAGTCAGCTGGGGGCTGCCCGCATTCAAGCAGCCAACACACAGATCAGCAAGGCCGAGGCCCCCTTGACCGCCGCAATCCAGGCCCAGGCAGCGACGGTGGGGAGTTTGCAGTCTCAGCTTAATCTGGCCCAACTCGATCTTGACCGCATTCGAGGTCTCTATAGAGAAGGGGCGGTTGCTCGTCAGGAACTTGATCGCCAGCAGACGGAGGTCACCCGGTTGCAGCGGGATATTGCCAGCGCTGAGGCCACCCTGGCCCGGTTAGAAGCGGACCAAACCGCTGATTTAGACAGTGCCTCGGCCCAGGTAACCTCCGCTGAAGCCGATCGGCAATTGGCCCAGGTTGAGGCAGGGGTGATTTCGGCGGAGCGAAATCTGGCCCTGGCCGAGGCAAAACTTGCCCTCGCCAGCGTCGTTGCCCCGGTGGCGGGCCAAATCATTGAGACCATCCTGGAGCCAGGGGAGGCGTTGTCCACTCAGCAACCAGAGCCGCTGCTGGTCATGGGCAATACCCATGAAATGGTGGTGATTGCTGAGGTCTATGAAACCGATGTGGGGCTAGTTGAGATCGGCCAAAAGGTCACGATTATCAGCCGCAATGGGGCCTTTGGGGAAACCCTCACTGGCACGGTTGAGAAGGTGGGTTTGCAAATCGCCAAAAATGATGTGCTGGATGACGACCCGGCGGCCAATGCCGATGCGCGGGTGGCGGAGGTGACCGTTGCGGTGGATCAAGATGAGGCGGTGGCAAGCTTGACCAACTTGCAGGTCGATGTGCTGATTGATGTGGACGTGGTTGCCAAGGTAAGTGAGGACTGATGCGACGGGTGCCGGTGGCCTGGTTAAATTTGCTGCACGAGCGGACGCGTCTGGGGGTTGCGATCGCAGGGGTTGCCTTTGCCACGCTGCTAATTTTCATGAACTTAGGCTTTTTGGGGGCGCTACTCAACACCACCACCAATTTCTACGAAAAATTTAATGCCGATATCTTTTTAATGTCGCCCCAGTCGTTAGAGATTAGTACCACCACGGCCTTCCCCCGAGAGCGGCTTTATCAGGTGGCCGGGGTCGAAGGGGTCGAGCACGCCATGCCGCTGTATAGCGAATATATCCTCTGGCGCAACCCCGAAACGCGCATCAGTCGGGCCATGTTTGTCTACGCGATCAATCCCAAAGATCCGGTGTTTCTGATGCCGGAGTTTCAAGATTTCCAGTCTCGACGGCGATTGGCCCAACGCGATGTAGTGTTTATTGATCGGCTTTCTCGACCTGAGTTTGGCCCCCAAGACATTGGCACCGAAACCGAGGCCGATCAGCGCCGGGTCACCATTGCCGGTCAATATGACCTGGGGGGCGGGTTCGCCGCCGATGGCACCGCCATCATGAGCGATCAAAACTTTATTCGCTACTTTTCTCCCCGCACGCTGGATGTGATTGACATGGGGCTGATTAAGCTGGAGCCCGGGGCGAATGTCGAGAAAACCGTTCAAACAATTCGCAAGCTGCTGCCCGAAGATGTTGATGTTTACACCAAAGAAGGCATCATTGAGCACGACAAAACCTACTGGCTCGAGGCCACCGCCATTGGCTTTATTTTTGGCCTGGGGGTGCTGGTGTCTTTTCTGGTGGGCATTGTCATCGTCTATCAGATTTTGTTTACGGATATTCGCGATCACCTGCCCGAATACGCCAC
>JBCCRZ010000278.1:0-7606 GCA_039200855.1 Cyanobacteria bacterium P01_D01_bin.44
CCCGGAAATGGATCTGTTTGGGACCGCTTGGGCATACCTGCTAGTTTGATTAATTTCTCAACATGCTCAAACTGCGGGGCTTCTGGCATCGCTTCAAGCAAGACTCGACGGGCCAGGCGTCGTTGCAGTGCCAGGGGTACCTGGCGAAACCGGGTCCGTTCAATCCGCCAAGTCGCCCCGTCGCGCTGCACCAGATCTGCATAGAGTTGATCGGTCTGGGCTTCGAGGTAGGCAACCTCTGCGGTTAGCAGCTCGGCGGTGTGGGCCAGGGTGTGTTCTACCTGGGGATTGAAGTGCGATCGCAAATACGGCATCAGCTCCTGACGAATCCGATTGCGGCGATAGGTTAGATCCTCATTGGTGCTGTCTTCCCACACGGGCAACGCCATTGCCTCACAAAATGCGCCGGTTTCCTGACGCGTAAAGCCTAATAGCGGACGAGTCACCAAAATATCGGCAGCGGTGAGGCTTAGCGATCGCTGCCAGGTGAGAGCTTGGAGTCCATCTAGCCCCGTGCCACGGAGCAGATTATAGAGAACGGTTTCAGCCCGATCTGTAGCAGTGTGACCAGTGGCCACACAGGTAAACCCATGCTGCTGGGCCAGGGTTTCAAATATTTGGTAACGCCACTGCCGAGCAGCAGCTTCGCTGGTTATTGGACTTGAGGCCGTCTCTATAAAACACGGGAGCTGCCATTGGGTTGCCAGGTGTCGCACATGGTCAGCATTGGCGGTGGAGTCGCTGCGCCAAAGATGGTCGCAATGGACAATGGCTAATCGCCAGTGCCATTTGGGTTGTAAATCACTCAGCAGTTTGGCTAAACAAAGCGAATCCTGCCCTCCAGAGACCGCTATCAAAATCGGACAGCCACCGGGAAGCAGGAAATTAGACGCCCTGAGTTGAGTATGTAACTTGGCGTGGGCCTGGCTCCATGAAGTCATAGCGGATTGCCATGATTAATAATCAACAAGGGCCATCCCTACAAGCCTAACTTTCAGGCGAGTCAATGACGTCATCGGCAACATCAGAAACCTGCTGGGTGCCATCTTTGGAAAGTTTGACTACCTTGTCAGAGGTTTGTTGCTTCAGCTCATCGGCCTTGCCTTGCAAATTTTGAACCTGACCTTTAGTCAGGTCCGCAAGATGATGAGTCCCTTCTGAAACCTTATCAGTCATATCAGCCATCTTCTTTTGGGCCTGGGTTAAAGGCTCTTCCATGCCGTGCAATCGACCTTGAACACCCTCCTGCACATTCCCAGCGGCACCACTGGCCAGGTTTTGAGCGCTATTAATACCATCGGTCGCCTTTTGACGGGCCTTGGCAGCCATGCCGCCCAGACCTGAGGCATCCGCCGCACCCGCCGCCCAGTTACCGCCTTTACTCCGCAAATCAGTCACCTTATTCATGGCATCGCCCGTCTTACCTTGCAGGTCACCGACTTTGCCCGTCAAGCCACCCATGGCACCACTAGCCTTACTGTGGAGATCGCCCACGGCCCCTTGAGCTGCATTGGTAGTATTGTTTTTAGCACGATTGGCCATGCCCATCGCTGCGGCCCCAGCCCCACCGGCTAGAGCGGCTCCACCGGCTGCTGTTTTGCCGAGATTAGGCATCCCTGGTTGGCTAACGGCCCCAGACTCGCCTACCCCGTCGGCATTCAGGGAGGGCTCTAGATCTTCAGCCGTACCTTGTTCATCCACACTGACTGCACTGGCGGCACCCTTGTCGCGTGAACGCCATAGCCACAAACCTGCTAACGCAATCGGAATCAAAAAGAGCCATCGCAAGGCACCAAAGCCCTGGCTGGCTTCGTCAGCAACAGTGCCCGCAGCCCCCGTGGCTGCATCAGGGGTGGTTTGCTCAGCGGCATCGCCTGGGGGCTCCGCTGCGTCACCCGATGCACCGGCTGCATCATTAAGGGCGTTACCCGCTGCATCCTTAGCATCACCCGCATCACCTACCGCACTGGCTGCCTCATTAAGGGCATTACCCGCCGCATCCTTAGTAGCATCCGCCGCATCTCCGACAGCATTCGCTGTCTCACCGGCTGCATTGGAGGCCGATTGCACAGCATCGGAAACGCTGGGGAGGCCCCCCAGGCCATCACCCGCAACTGATTGCACAGCGGCTTGACCGGGGTCTGCCGTGGCGTACCCCAAGAATGCAGAGACTGCGGGGGAAGCTTCTCCCTTATATACGTAGGAAAAAGGTTGGGAAAAAGGATAACGCGGATCGCTCGGTAGCGTCTGGTGCATCTCTAGCACACGAATCCCTGACACACCTTCTAATTCAGAGACCAGCATGTAGCCAATGCCGGTGTCACCCAGGGCCTCTGCCAGAGCTGTATTGCTATCTTCGCCCAACTGGTTAGTATTTGCGCCCGTCTCAAACGGAGCCGCCTTAAAGACAGGGTAACTGGCTAATGATTTCCGGGTATCACTGGTATCAGGCCGATCCACGAAGGTCAGACTCCCTGTACCCCCCACCTCAGACCAATCCGCAAGTTCGCCCCGAAACATGCCAGCAAACTGTTCACCCCCAAGGGTACCGCTGAAAGTATTATTTGCACCTACAACGACCGCAATTTTGACCCGATGAACCGTCTCTGCCACCAGACCTTGGGCTTCTTCTTCTGGTGTCAGCGGTCGGCTGATAGCCGCTAAATCGGCATTGCCTGCCAAAACATCTTGAATAGCGGCATCCGCGCCAATGGTGTTGACCTCTACAGCGGTGCCTGAAAAATCACCTTCAAATTTTTGCTTGAGCGCCTCGCTAATGACGGTCATGCTGTCAGCACCGCTGCTGATCTTGAGCTGGGTGCCATCGGGCACTGTCTCAGGTAGGGTGAACGTTGCAGCAGACAGCTGGGCCTGGGCTGCCCCATGCTTGAGCAGTGCCGGGGTGCCCACGGTAGCTGCGATCGCAACCGCCAGGGCGAGCGAAGCATATGATTTATTTTTAAGCATATTTTGAAAAACCTCTAATCACATCGATGGGGGGAACGTGCGGGGGGTGCGGCAAGCAGAGGTGGGTTGCCCCCTTTGAGGGGAAATAAACGCCAGTATCTAGGGAAAACCCCTAAAACTCTGTCTTAAGGTTCAGAAATCGAGCATAACGTCAACTTCCCTATCTAAGACAGTAGTGTGCTTAATCAAAACTAGACAGAAAGTTCAAGTTTTTTTTATTCAAGTGTTCTTGATACATGAAATCTGGGTTATCTAAGGTTAGCGTATTGACAAAGGGTATACGTTTAGATCAAATATCAACGTAAAGTCTTGCCTCAGGGGATGATTACCTCTCCACAGGCTACGGGTGGCACCGCCTGATTTTAGGGTTTTTGTGTAAAAAATCAGCGTTTTGTGAGATACGAGCCTGTATCTTTAGAAACCCTTATTGCTGTAACTAGGGCGACTCAACTTATAGTTAAGGGGCAACAGGGGCACTGATGTGTGAGCTGTTATGTGAACAGTTATGAAATTGGCAGTTATGAAATTGGGTAGCACTGCATGAATTCTGATGCTTTTCCTATGGCGACGGTTAATGACTTCAACTCTTTATCTGCTGAAAATTCTATAGAGGAAGAAAACGCAGTTTCGGTAGGGCAATTGGGCCTGGACGACACCGCTGATTTGGAAAGTCCTGACGCCTTGGTAGAACCGGAAATTGCCTCCTTAGATCCTGAACTTGATATCAAGAAAAGGGAAGGTAACCCCAACTTGCAGGTTCGCTTTAAGAGCGAACGAGGGCGGTTGCTGTTGATGTTACCGCCCGACCCTGATAACAGTCGTAATCCAGTTGACTGGGAAGATTTGCGCCAGCAGCTGCGCCATCGCCTCAGCTCTAGCGAACGTTTTTTTGAACCCAATACCACTGTCCATCTGATCGCCCGCGATCGGTTGCTCGACAGTCGCCAAATTCAAGAAATCGACGAGGTCTTAAGCGAAGCTCAGCTAAAAATTAAGCGGATTTATACGAAACGGCGTCAGACGGCAGTCGCCGCGGCGACCGCAGGCTACTCGGTTGAGCAGCAAACGATGCTAGCCCATCTGCAAGACCCCGGTGAGGGCCGCACCCTTGAAGAGCCGCTCTACCTGCAATCGACCCTGCGCTCTGGGGTGGAAGTGCGCCATCCGGGTTCGGTGATCATTTTGGGCGATGCCAACCCCGGCAGCTCGATTGTGGCCGAGGGCGATATCTTTGTCTGGGGGCGACTACGGGGGGTCGCCCATGCGGGCTCTAGCGGCAACCCAAAAAGTCGGATTATGGCATTACATATGCAGCCCACCCAGCTGCGTATTGCCGACAAGGTGGCGAGGGCCCCTGAAAAACCCCCTGAACAAAATCAGGCAGAGGTGGCCTATATTGGCCCTGACGGTATTTGCATTGCGATCGCGTCGGATTTTGCTCATGTTTACCTGAATGAGCCCACAACGTGAGAACATTGCTGATCAGCACAGCGCTGCTAAGTACTGTTTGAGTACGCCTCTATTAGTTAACGCCTACATCTACTATGAATCGTGTGATAGTCGTGACCTCCGGTAAGGGGGGTGTTGGGAAAACTACTTGTTCTGCAAACCTTGGTATGGCGCTGGCCCAGGCCGGTAAACGGGTAGTTGTCATCGATGCCGATTTTGGTCTGAGAAACCTCGATCTGCTGCTCGGATTAGAAAATCGGATTGTCTACACTGCCATTGACGTCTTAGCCGGAGAGTGCCGTCTGGATCAGGCCCTGGTTAAAGACAAGCGACAGCCCAACCTGGCCCTGCTCCCCGCTGCCCAAAATCGTTCTAAAGAAGCGATTACCCCCGAGCAGATGAAAAAACTGGTGCATGCCCTGAGCAAAGCCTATAACTTTGTCATTATCGACTGCCCGGCTGGGATTGAAATGGGGTTTCGAAACGCTATCTCTGCGGCCAAAGAGGCGATTGTGGTCACTACCCCCGAAATCTCTGCCGTGCGTGACGCTGACCGGGTGATTGGGCTACTCGAGGCTAACGATGTTAAAGCGGCCCGACTGATCATCAATCGACTCAAACCTTCCATGGTCGAAGCCGATCAAATGATGTCGGTCAAAGATGTTCAAGATATTCTCTCAATCCCTCTGCTGGGTGTGATCCCAGATGACGAACAGGTAGTTGTATCGACCAACAAAGGGGAACCCTTGATCCTGGAGGAGCATCTATCCAAAGCAGGGGTTGCGTTTTCTAATATTGCTAGGCGGTTGCAGGGCGAAAAAGTGCCTCTCATGGATCTCAGCGTTCCACAGGACACCTTTTTTACGCGCATTCGTAAGTTATTCGGGGGTGCTTAGTGGCGATGACGATACCCATGCTGAGTGAACTTCTGGATAAGTTATTTGGTCCCCGTGAGCCTAGTCGAGATACTGTTAAGCAGAGGTTGAAACTAGTGCTGGCCCACGATCGATCGGATCTTGATCCCCAAACTCTAGAAAAAATGCGGCAGGAAATCCTGCAGGTGGTTTCTCGCTACGTCGAAATTGACTTCGACAGCCTTGAGTTTTCCCTAGAAACCGACCAGCGGATGACCGCCCTGATTGCAAACTTACCGATCCGCCGCATCTACAAGGCCCAAGGTCTAGAAGCTGATAGCCCGGTCGAAGAAGCTGAAATTTTAGAACTCAACCTCGACATGGACTTGCCAGACGAGCCGGTTGACACCGTCGAGGAGTCGTCCTCTACGGCAGATATTCCGATCGAGTAGGGTAGTGGGTAGAGAGTAGAGGGTGGTGGGTAATGAGTCGGTGAGTGGTGAGTTGGTGAGTGGTGAGTTGGTGAGTGGTGGAACCACATCGTCCTTATCTCCCCAATCTTCCCCATCTCTGCGTTCCCCCGTCTCCGCATCCTGCTTCCCCTGCTCCCCCCGCCTCCTCTGCTCCCCCACCTCCCCCTGCCCGATATTGGCGAATATATTCGTAGATTGCAATCGCCGCAGCCGTCTGGACGTTGAGCGATTCAATTTGACCATACTGGGGGATGGTGATAGCGCGATCGCAAATTCGCAGTAACTCTACAGGAATGCCCGTCAGCTCTCGCCCCAGCAACAGAACTGTTCTCTGTGCAAAGGCATACCTATTCAGTAACTGCGCTGATGGCCCTACTGTCAGTGCCACCACTTCGTAGCCCTGCTGCTGTTGAGCTACCAACCAGGCTGGCAGCTGGCTGACCGCGCACGCAGCCATCGCCTGCCATCGATGCCCTGAGGCAGACACCTTCCGAAACGCCCAATTTGCTCTAACCGCCAGATCAGACACTACCAGCTGCGTCACCCCAAACCCCTCACAAGTGCGACACAATCCCCCCAGATTGACTGGATTGTCCACCAACGAAGCACAAACAATCAACTCGTGAGATGGCTTTACAGTCATCGTTATCTTTCCAAATGGAGCCAAGCAATCATGTGTGCTCTAACCCACCAAACGCCCCTTCCCTAAACATACAGCCAACATATCTTTCGGGGGGCTGGGCTTCGACGTGAGCGCTCAGCCGAACGTGGAGCTGTTACCCCAGGCAGTACCTAAAGCCAGAGTAAAAGGGCGGGGGCGGGCGGGAGAGTCCCGTGCAGCCCTTTTTGCTTGTCACCAACCGCAACATGTACCCATTGATTGGAATCTGAACAATCGGTCAAAAACCTCTCTGCAAGAATTAGCCCAGCAGTTTAAACTATCCAGGGTCCTTGAGAAACTGGGACAGCAAACCATGCCAGACACCATACCTGACGAGGTCAAACAACGCGCCCAGGAGCTGCGATCGCAGCTCCAAAAAGCCAGCTACGCCTACTACGTCCTTGACGATCCCTTCCTCAGCGATCCCGTCTACGACCGCCTTTACCGCGAACTCCAAGACCTCGAAACCCAATACCCAGGCCTGATCACCCCCGACAGTCCCACCCAGCGCGTTGGCGAACGCCCCGCCACCCAATTCACCTCTGTCCGCCATAATATCCCCCTCTACAGCCTCGAAAACGCCTTTGATCTCGACGAATATCGCCAGTGGGAAGCCCGCTGGCAGCGCCTCGTCCCTGAGCTCAAAACCGCCGCTGCCGTCGCCGAACTCAAAATCGACGGCAACGCCATCGCCCTCACCTACGAAAACGGCCTGCTGGCGCGCGGAGCCACCCGCGGCGACGGCATCGCTGGCGAAGAAATCACCCAAAACCTCAAAACCATTCGCTCAATTCCGCTCAGACTGCAAGTCGACAACCCGCCTCCGGTTGTCGAAGTCCGCGGCGAAGCCTTTATCCCCAACGATGTCTTTGAGCAAATCAATGCCGAACGCGAAGCCGCAGGCGACCCCCGCTTCGCCAACCCCCGCAACGCCGCCGCCGGGACGCTGAGGCAGCTAGATTCTCGGGTGGTCGCCGCCCGCCGCCTAGATTTTTTCGCGTATACCTTGATTTTGCCAGAGGGAGCAGGGGAGCAGGGGAGCAGGGGAGAAAGGGGAGCAGAGGGGGTAGATAGGGCCGAGGAAGAAAGACGCGGAGACGCGGGGACAGGAGGAAGCGGAGATGGAGGAGATGGGGAAGAACGCGGGGACGCGGGGACGCGGGGACGCGGGGACACATCTACCCACTACCCACTACCCACTA
>JBCCRZ010000279.1:0-7558 GCA_039200855.1 Cyanobacteria bacterium P01_D01_bin.44
AGTTGAAAGTGAGAATTTGCAACCGACAAGTTGGGGTTATAGTATGGATCAGCTTGCATATAGCCGGTCTCCTCAAAGCGTCGATGCAATGCCCCTAGCTCCTCCGGTGCTACCCCCTCCTGGCGGCTCGCTGACTCGTAGTGTGTAAGCTCAGCATAGGGAGTAAATACATTTCGATATCCGGCTTGGTGAGCCCGCAAACACAAATCGACATCGTTGTAGTTCAGAGGGAAACTTTCATCAAACCCGTTGAGTTTTTCAAAGACCGAGCGACGAATCATCAAGCAAGCGCCAGTTACCCCGAGATAATTACGGGTCACAAAGTTGGAGCCATTGTAGCCTTCGTGGGCCCCTGAGCCATTCAAAAAAGCATGGGTTGGTTGCCCTCCCAAAATCAGCACACCGGCATGCTGTATGTGGCCGTTGGGAAATAGCAATTTTGCCCCTACGGCTGCAATTTCTCTTTGCTGGGCCAGTTCTAGCATGGCTTCAATCCAGTCAGGGGTGATGACTTCTGTATCATCATTGAGCATCAATAAAACCTCTCCCAAGGCTGCTTGTGCCCCCAGATTCATTCGCTGAGAAAAGTTAAAGGGCTGATCACATCGGATTAGCCTTAACTTTGGGCTTTGGACAGCTTTCAACACTGGCTCAGGGATGTCGTACCCGTCCACAATGACAATTTCATAGTTTTGATAGGTGCTCAGTTTTTGAATACTGGCCAGACATTGCTGTAGCAAGCAAATGCGTTTAGCTTGTTTGATACGGTAAGCGCCCGCACTGGGAATGATAATGCTCACCAAAGGGTTGCCCTGAATTTGGCGGCGCACTCGAAAATATCCAATCTTTTTCGCTTTCTCAACCCAGCCCGGATATGGGCTGCGATCTAGCATATCTTGCAAGGCTGCCTGGGCTGATTTGTACGCCCAGGGTTTAGCTTGGTCACCAGATGCCATTGAAGTCGGCAGGGTACGCCAATGGTATAGCACCTTAGGAATGTGACAAATGCGATCGGTTTGTTCGGCAATGCGCAGAACTAAATCCCAGTCTTGCGCCCCGTCATATTCGCTGCGAAAACCGCCGATCTGACGGACTAACTGGGTTCGGTACACCCCTAAGTGGCAGGTATACATACAAGCGTGGAGATAGTCAGGTGACCAGTCTGGCTTAAAGAATGGAACTTGCCGTTTACCTTTGGGCGTAATCTGATCTTCGTCCGTATAAACAAAATCGGCATTGGGATGCTGTTGCAGGTGTCTGGCAACTTCATAGAGCGCATGGGGAGCCAGCTCATCGTCATGGTCTAGCAGGGCGATAAACTCACCGGTTGCGATCGCTAATGCAGCATTGGTAGCAGCAGAAATACCATTGTTTTTGTCTAAATAAACAATCTGAATGCGGGCATCCTGCCTGGCATAGCGTTCCAGAATGGGGCGGATATGGCTGACGGTTGAAACATCATCCGCAATACATAGCTGCCAGCGGGAATAGCTCTGGGCCAAAACCGACTCAATCGCACTGATTAACCACTGAGCCTGCACATTGTAGACAGGCATCAAAATAGAAAACAGGGGTGCCCCAGGTTGATCACCAAACGATAGATCAGGGGGGTGAGATTCCTCTATGCGTTTGATCTGACGAACCCATTGAAAATATCGGGGCGACCTCATTCTCAACTTCAGACGTTGTAAAACGCTAAAGAGACCTTCCGTAGCCAACAGGTTTAGAAAGAACTTGATCTTTGGCAACATGCGCGCTCAGTTAAGATGGGGTCTTTCACATCTTACTTTCCAGCGATTTCAAATACTCTGTATTCACCCCTGACTCGCGGGTAAGAGCGATCTTTCCAGTGCGGGCAATCTCACGAACACCGAAGCGGCCCAACACTTGCACAATAGCCACTAGCTTACCGGGATCACCGACCACCTCCAGGGTGAGGGATTCTTCCGAGACGTCTACGACTCGGGCTCTAAAAATTTGAGCAAAGTTGATGATTTCTGAACGGGTGGTGCTGTTGGCATTGACCTTAAGCAGCATTAGCTCCCGCTCAACACAGGGGGTTTCTGTAACGTCGTTGACCTTTAGAACGTTTATCAGCTTATAAAGCTGCTTAGTGAGCTGCTCAATCGCCTGGTCGTCACCGGGGACCACCATCGTGATTCGGGAGATGCCCACTTTTTCAGCCGGACCCACCGCTAAACTCTCAATGTTAAAACCGCGTCGAGCAAACAAACCGGCAATGCGGGTTAAAACCCCTGCTTCATCTTCGACAAGTACAGATAGCGTATGCTTCATGGTCAATGGAAATTAAATCAATTAGGCCCTGGTCACATCCAGACCTGTAGTTTGCGCTACGAGAAAACCTTAAGTTTTCAAATTGGATGTGATCTAACACTCAGACAGAATCAAATTGTAAACCGCCAGGGCTGGATATCCGTTGCTTATCGCGTTAATAAATTTTAGGCAATCTGGTCATTGAGGGAATATTTAACGATAGACTGACGCCCAATACCGGGCAAACTCACTTGAAGGGACCCATTTCAAACTGAATACCCATCATTCACAACTACTAATGGATTCCGCGTCCTTCGTTTCATCCCCCCCCTGGCTACGACCGCTGCTCAAGGCGTTTAATTTACGCCCTGGCGAGGGACCTCGCACGCTGCTGATGTTTAGCTTCTATACGCTGATGTGTATGGGCATCATGTGGTTAGAGGTTAGCTCAGCTGCTTTATTTTTAGAAGAATACGGCGCTGACACCCTGCCTTTTATCTATATGTTTAGCGCAGTAGTGGGGTTTAGCCTCAGCAGCATCTATTCTTGGCTACAGCGATGGCTGCCTCTGAGACGAGTGATTGTCTTGATTGCCCTGCTAATGACCCTGCCCTTGCTGGCGTTTCGGATTGGCTTAGGAGTCGTGGCCTGGGCACCGATGACGATCTTTGTAATGCGGCTCTGGATGGAGGCAATCACTAACCTCAACGAGCTGAATGTAGCGGTAACCGCCAACCAGCTTTTCAATATTCGTGAAATCAAACGGGCTTATCCCCTAATTAGCAGCGGCAACCTCGCGGCAGATGCCCTGAGCGGTTTTACCATTTATTTTTTGCTGGGTCCCTTTGGCATCGACAACATCCCCTACCTGGCCTTTGGCATTATGCTAATTGGCACGGTGATTTTGTTCTATGTCAGCCAGAGCTATCGCCATGCGTTTCCAGATTCACTGCGACGGCGAGCCGAGGGGCAATCCCTCACCTTTGCAGCGCGACGGTTGAGGGGCTCGATTCAGCGCTATGTAGTGCTTTTGTGTGGCTTTTTTGTGATCGCCCAGGTGCTGCTCTATCTGGTTGAGTTTCAGTATTTAGATCAGATTACGGCCCAGGGATTTAGCGTCGACACTGTCGCCAAATTTTTGGGGATTTTCACAGGCATCTTGGGGCTAGTCGAGCTGATTACCCAAATATTTACAGCCAGTCGCTTAATCGAGCGCATTGGCGTTTTTATGATCACATCGCTGCTGCCAGTCATGATTGTGGTACTGGGGGGCGCGTGTTTAATCCTAAGTTTGCCACGCATCGGTGAATTTCAATTGTTCGGTCAAGCGGAGATTCGAGGCCTATTTTTGGGCTTGATTTTGCTCAAATTTATTGACGAATGGTTTCGCTACACCGTTGTGAATGGAACCCGTCCGGTGCTATTTCAACCGATACCGGATCGGGGGCGGGCGCGGGTACAGTCCCTAGTTGGGGTGGCCGAATCGGTGGCTATCGGTCTAACTGGGGGCTTGATTTTGCTCTTGCTGATGCTGAGTGATCGCATTCGTTTTTTGAATGGCCTACTCGCCCAGTCTCGATTATTTTTGCTGATCACAATTTTGCTAGCGGGGCTGTGGCTGGGGATCATCTATTTTTTGCGATCGCAATACCTCAACCTCTTGGTCCTCAGCGCCGAGCGTGGCTTGCTGAGTTTTTCGGATACTAACCTGCGGGTGCTTAAACAGGCCATCATCGAAACCTTTGACCAGCCCAATACCGAAGAAGAAGAAAAGCGATCTTGCATTGAGCTGCTCACCCACATTGACCCCAACAGCGTCAGTGAAGTGCTGGCCCCGATGCTCAGCGATTTGAGCCCCAGGCTGCAGCGCCAGGGGTTAGAAACCATGCTGGATCATCCCGACCCAGTCTTTACCGGCTATGTCGAAGCCTTGATTTACCCCAGCCAACTGCCCTACATTTTGGCCCTGGCCCTGCGCTATGTTTACCTCACCCAGCCTGAGCCTGACCTGGATCAGCTCAAACCGTACCTGAAACCCAAGATTGACCCCGTGGTCAGAGGGACAGCCGCTTCGATGAAGCTGCGACTGGGGGATCGGCAGCAGCGGGCCGAGGCCACCTATCTGCTCCAGCAAATGCTCACCCATGGGCAAGAGCGCGAACGGGTGATGGGCTGCCGCGCCCTGGGGGAGGCTGAATATATGCAAGGGATGCGGCTGCACGTCCCCAACCTATTGCGGGACGACTCGCTGCGGGTGCGCTGTGCATTGCTGAGTGCGATCGCAGCTACCCAGCTCGAAGACTACTACCCTTCACTAATCCAGGCACTGCGCTACAAATCAACCCGCGAAGCCGCCACCCATGCCCTGGTCAAACTGGGCAACGAAGTCTTGCCCATGCTAGTCAACCTGGCCAGAAATCCTTACAAACCCGACCCCTTGAGACACCAAGCCTGGCAGGTGATTGGCCGAATTGGCACCCTGGAGGCACTAGATATCTTGGTCTCTGACCTGCTCACCGCCTGGGGGCCTACCCGCCGCTGGATTTTGCGCATCTTGCTCAAGCTAGCCGATGAGCAAAGCATTAGCCGCTCGGCTAATATTGACGCCGCCCTAGACCGCCTGGGCCGCAGCCGGATTGAAACCTTACTGGACCAAGAGCTGACCTTTTTGGGACAAATCTATTGCAGCCTGGTAGATTTATCAGAGGCTAAGGTTAGCGGCGACATCGCTGACTGGCTCCGACGCGCCCTACGGGATGGGCAGGCCGATGCGATTGAGCGCATGTTTCTCCTGATGCGCTTTTTATACCCCTCCTCAACGATTCAAGCCGCCGAGCTGAGTTTAGAAGGCTCAACCACCAGCCGGGCTCGGGGCCTCGAAATCTTAGACAATACCCTCGACATTCCAGCCAAGCGGGCGATTTTGACGGTTTTAGATATCCGCAGCGATGTCGATAAGCTTAATGCACTGTCAGAGCTGGTGGGTTATCGGCCCATGCCCCCCCGAGAACGCCTGCGCTATCTAGTCGATTTGCGACCCTTTTTATCAGACTGGACCCTGGCCTGCTGTTTTCACCTGGCCCGCACCCAAGTCTGGCGCTTAGTCACCCAGCAGGTCACCGCCTGCCTGCAGCACCCCGTCGGCTTTGTCAGAGAAGCCGTCTTGAGCTATGTCGAGGTGGTCTCCCCCAAATCGATGGCAGAGCTGCTGCCGCGCATGGCCAATGACCCCAATCGTCTGGTCGCTGCCCAGGTAAAAGCGATGATGGCGCGAAAAGAACGCGGCGGAGCGACAACTTTCTAGTATGATTTGGGCAAAATACCCACGACCCTCTACCCGCTACCCACTCTGTGCTAACCAGCGTTGATCGACTGCTATTTGTACGAGGCGTCCCCATCTTTAAGGAATTGCGGGACGACTTTTTGGTGCGGCTGGCGTCGATTATGGATGAGCTGTCGTTTTTGCCAAACCACACGATTTTTACCGAGGGGCAAGAGGGCCGCTCGCTTTATATTGTGGTGTCGGGCACGGTCAAGGTACACCTGGGCAATCAAGAGTTAGCCCGACTGGAAGAGGGGGCCTGCTTTGGCGAAATGTCACTGTTTGATGCCGAACCGCGCTCAGCATCCGTCACCACCCTGGAAGCTTGCGACTGCCTGATGTTGACCCAACAACAGCTCTACGAGGCGATTGACGAAACACCGGGGATTGCTGTCAACATTATTCGTCTGCTGTCCCGCCGAATTCGCGAACTTAACCGGGAGCTAAACGCCGTCTCAGATACGCAGGACACCAATGTTCGGGCTCAGGAGGTAGTCTCTACGCTGATGGATACTGGCATTACCAGCTTTCCAGACAATAGCAATGGTCAAACAGCTAAGGGGGGCTCGCCCTTAATCTCAGAACCCACGCCAGACACATACGATTACGAAGGCCCCTGGCCCTATTAATCTGGCCCGACTAAATCGTATGTCAATTTTGAATGCTCATTTGAATGCTTAATAGTCTTTCGGCACAGCGCTCCCACCCAGCACAGCGCCCCACTCATTGCGCCCCCACTCATTTTAGACTGGAGTATGACCCTGGCTTATAACGTGAATCCCCGTGAGCAATCGACTTTCCTGGCAACCTGGCACCCTACAGGTAAAACTCGAGGCCCAAACCCAATACGCACTCACCACCGGGGCGCTCAGGTCGATCGCAACGAACTATCAGTTTGTTGAGCAAGATGGTATTGCTTTTTTAGTCAGAATCCTGGCCAACCTGGCCCGCAAAGATGCCGCGAAGAAAGTCCAGAAACAGCAAGAAGAATCCACGGGCAAAGCCTTTAACCCCTTCTTGCCCTACGAAGAAGACCTCTATGTCACCGATATCTCAGAAACCCATCTGTGTCTGCTGAATAAATTTAACGTGGTCGATCACCATCTGCTGATCATTACCCGCGCCTTTGAAGCCCAGGAAACCTGGCTCACCCTGGCAGATTTTGAAGCCCTCTGGAAATGCATGACCGAGGTGGATGGCTTTTTCTTTTACAACGCGGGCACCGTAGCGGGTGCCAGTCAACGCCACAAACACTTACAAATGGTGCCTTTACCCATGGTAAACGGGGCAAGCTCTGTGCCCATGGAAATCGCCGTTCAATCCGCCCGGTTTAAAGACGGCATCGGTCGAGCAGACCCACTGCTGTTTGAACATGCGATCGCACCCCTCAACCTATCCGAAGGCAGCCAATCACTCTTAACTACCTACCAAGCCCTGCTAAAAAGCGTAAGCATTCACACCCAAGCGCTTGGGGGCAAACAGTGGCAAGGAGAACAGACCGCAGCCTATAACTTGCTGGGCACCCGCAACTGGATGATGGTCGTACCGCGATCGCAAGAAAGCTACCAAGCGATCTCGGTCAACTCCCTTGGCTTTGCCGGATCTCTGCTGGTCAAAAATGCAGAAAAGCTCAGCCAGCTCAAAGAAATTGGGCCAATGAGGTTGCTAGAGAAAGTGGGGAAGGGGAGGTAGAAGGTGGTGAGTGGGGGAATAGGGTAGTGAGTTCTCAGTTCTCAGTTTTGAATAAAGGCCGCTCGGCATAAATTTAAAACTCAAAACTTCACTACTCTCTACCCTCTACCCTATTCCCTCTACTCTCTACCTCAAACAAACGCCGTAATATCTTCACCACACTCGTCAGCGAGGTAGCAAAGGGCTCGAAAACGCAGTCCGACGACTTCGTCGTACAGCGGATTGAGCTTACACATCGGCGGGATATGGGCCACCGTCCGGCCAAATAAT
>JBCCRZ010000280.1:0-7547 GCA_039200855.1 Cyanobacteria bacterium P01_D01_bin.44
ACCCACTACCCACCACCCACCCTCGGTCTGAGCCCATAATGCCGATATCGCCAATAATCTTGCAAAATCTGATCGTGATCAAAACATAGGTTTGAGGGCACTTCCCAGGGTTGAAACACATCCAAATGCTGGGCGTCATCCCCCGCGGCGGGTTCACCCTGGGCTGTTGCAATGAAGACGATGCTCAAAGTATGTTTGCGCTCATCCCGAGCCGGGTCTGAATAGACATAAAACTGCTCGACCAGAGAAACTTTCAAATTGGTTTCCTCATGGGCCTCTCGCACCGCTGCGGTTTCGACCGACTCGCCGTAGTCAACAAACCCTCCGGGTAGCGCCCAGCCCAAGGGCGGATTGAGTCGCTCGATTAAAACAATGGGGCGGTGGGGACGATCAATCAGTTCGATGATGAGATCGACGGTTGGCGCAGGGTTGCGATAGTCCATAGTCAAGGGAGAGGGCTGCTAAAGCTGTAGCAATCCTAGAGGATTTGTGTGCCTAAACTAACAGACAAATTTATCGACTAGAAAAAGATATCTGGGGAAAGATACCGTTTCCAATCAGCCGTGATAAAGTCGTCGAAGACTTTGCGCAATCATTAGGATAGTTCATGAGTTTTCCACGCTCCAGCGGTATTTTGCTACATCCCACCTCTCTACCCGGACGCTTTGGCATTGGGGATCTCGGAGAACAAGCCTACCGATTTGTTGATTTCTTGACAGAGACCAAACAGCAGCTTTGGCAAATTTTGCCCCTGGGGCCAACTGGCTATGGCAACTCGCCCTATCTTTGCTACTCGTCACTGGCGGGCAATCCGCTTTTGATTAATTTAGATAGGCTGCATGAGCAGGGCCTGCTCACCGACGACGAACTGGCCGAAATCCCCTTGTTTCCAATGGATCACGTGGACTACAGCTGGGTCTATTATTACAAGCTCGATATGCTGCGCAAAGCGGCCCAGCGTTTTAAGGAAAGCACTGACGAAAACCTGCTCAACGAATTTGCCGAATTTTGTCAGAATCACGGGGCCTGGCTCGACGACTATGCCTTGTTTATGGCTATCAAAGACGCTAAAGAAAATGCCAGTTGGACCCAGTGGGAGTCAGATATTGCCAGGAGAGAACCCGAGGCCCTAGAGCGATGGCGGGTCGAGGTGTCTCCGTCGATTTTTTGGCACAAATTCATGCAGTTTGAGTTTGGCCGTCAGTGGTTTGCCCTCAAAGCCTATGCCAACGAGCGCGGTATTAGCATCGTGGGTGATATGCCCATTTACGTTGCCCATGACAGCGCCGACGTTTGGGCCTTTCCTGAGAACTTTATGATCGACCCAGAGACCCTAAACCCTTCGCTAATGGCGGGGGTGCCGCCCGATTACTTTAGCGAAACGGGTCAGCTTTGGGGCAACCCTACTTATAACTGGGAAATCCTGAAAGATACTAATTTTGCCTGGTGGATTCAGCGGGTCAAATCATCTTTAGAATATGTCGATCTGATCCGCATCGATCACTTTCGAGGGTTTGAGGCTTACTGGGCGGTTTCCCAGGGTGAGCCTACCGCGATGAATGGCCGGTGGATTAAGGCTCCCGGCGAGGAACTGTTTGAAACGATTGAAGCTGAACTAGGGCAGCTCCCGTTTTTGGCTGAAGACCTGGGCATCATTACGCCCGAAGTCGAGGCCCTGCGCGATCGCTTTGACTTCCCAGGGATGAAGATTTTACAGTTTGCCTTTGGGTCTGACCATCGCAACCCGTACTTGCCCTTCAACGTCGATCGCAACTTTCTAATTTATACCGGCACCCACGACAACGACACGACCGTGGGCTGGTATCATAACGCTTCTGACTATGAGAAAGAGCGACTGTCTGCTTATATGGGGGCGTTTAATCCAGAAACTGTCAACTGGGCCGTCATTCGTTTAGCGCTGGGCTCCATCGCCAATCAGGCGGTTATTCCGCTGCAGGATGTGTTAGGGCTGGGCACTGATGCTCGCATGAACCTACCTGGGCAAGCCGAAGGCAATTGGGAATGGCGCTTTGAAGAATCCATGTTGACCTCGGTTATGCGTGAGCAGCTGGCAAAATTGACGGAATTGTACGGTCGTGCGCCCGGACAGTGGAATTAATCAGCGAAATAATTGAGAATGAACCTTAGACGCATCCAGTCTCATGGTTTGTCTTGTGAGAAGGACTTGAATCTTTAAGCTGGATGCGGTCTAACCCAAAAGATCGGCAAATTAGGTAGAGAACCGAACCCCTCGGGTCGGATCGCTTTGCTAGGCTAGCTTTAGAGGGGTCTAGCTTGGGGCTTTCTAAACGTTTGTACTATCATGACGGTTATTACTTGGTGAGGTAAGGCATGGCGGCAACTGACTTCAAAGACTACTATCAGATTCTCGGGGTCAGCAAGACGGCCAGTGCAGATGAGATTAAGCGGGCTTTTAGAAAGCTAGCGCGGAAGTATCATCCTGACGTCAACCAGGGCAACCAACAAGCCGAGGCTAAGTTCAAAGAGATCAACGAAGCCAATGAGGTGCTTTCTGATCCTGAAAAACGTCGTAAGTACGATCAGTTTGGTCGCTACTGGCAGCAAGCTGGGCGCACAGGTCCAACCCCAGGGGGGGCGGACTACGGTGGCTTTGACTTTAGCGCCTACGGCAGCTTTGACGATTTTATTAACGAGTTGCTAGGTCGATTTGGTGGGGGGTTTGGTGGCCCCACGGGGGCTCCCGGTGGCCGCAGCTATAGCTATCGCACATCCACAGCGCCCGGTGGCTTTGGGGGGCCTGGGTTTGGGTTTGAAACTCCGACCGCCAGCGCCAACTTTGATCAGGAGGCCAATATCTCGCTGACCATGGGCGAAGCCTTTAATGGCACCCAAAAGAAACTGCGCATCGGCAGTGAAGTCGTCGAGGTGCGCATTCCCCCCGGTGCAAAACCCGGCAGCAAGATCCGCCTGCGG
Source organism: Cyanobacteria bacterium P01_D01_bin.44 (assembly GCA_039200855.1). Classification (GTDB taxonomy): domain Bacteria; phylum Cyanobacteriota; class Cyanobacteriia; order Phormidesmidales; family Phormidesmidaceae; genus SIO4C1. The sequence goes on from JBCCRZ010000280.1 coordinate 2,956, forward strand.
GGCAAAGGGCAGCTCAACCCCTACAACAAAAAGCGCGGTGATATTTATCTAACGGTCGAGCTACAGCCCCATTCTTTTTTCCAGTTTGAGGGCGAGAACCTGGTGTGCGAAGTCCCCATTGCCCCAGACGAAGCAGTCCTGGGTGCAAAGATTGATGTGCCGACCCCCGAGGGCAGCGTCACGGTGACAATTCCTGCGGGGATTCACTCTGGGCAATCTCTACGGCTGCGGGGTAAAGGCTGGCCCAAGCCCAAAGGCGGACGCAGCGATCAGCTAGTAAGGGTGATGATTGCAACCCCCAAAACCCTGACCGAGTCAGAACAATTGCTCTACGAAAAAATCCGCGACGTCCGCACCAATAACCCCAGAAGCGAGCTGCAAGGCATGCGACTTTAGGGGTTCAAAAATTTACGGCAAAACTTATGTATGCTGTTGTCTCCCCCGAAAAAATCCAGCTGCCGCCCGGCACAGTGATGCGACTGCCCGGCACCTGGCAAGACTATCAAGCCATCGCTCAGCAGCGCGGCGATAAATCCATCCCCCGCGTCAAATATCGTGACGGAGAAATTTTGCTGATGGCCCCGCTGCCAGTGCATGGTCGAGATTCGCATATTCTCAGTCAGGTGGTCACTGTTTTACTAGATCATCTTGATCAAGACTATGAAGCATTCACCCCAGTCACCATCGAACTCCCGGAAGAAGGGGGGATTGAACCTGACTACTGTTTCTACATTGATAACTGGCAAGCCGCCGCTGGCAAAGAGCGTATCAACTGGCAAATAGACCCGCCGCCCGATCTGGTCATTGAAATTGATGTGACCAGCTTCACCGCGGCTGAGGATTACGCCCCCTACAAGATTCCAGAAGTATGGCTGTGGAAGAAAAAAACGCTGAAAATGTATACCCTTAAACCCGATGGCGGCTATGAGGAATGCTCAGACAGCCGGTATTTTCCAGGGTTTGACCTGCGTGATTTAGTCAGCCGCTGTTTTCAAACCGCTTATAGTCACAGCACCAGCACCGCTATCCGCGAGTTGAGACAGTCCTTGGCTCAATAGGTTCAATCAATTGCTAAAACCATGGTTCAAGCCATTCCCCAGCCAGTCACCTTTGACGAATTTATTGAGTGGTATCCCGATAAAGGCGAGCGGCGATACGAACTCCACAGAGGGGTCATTGTTGAAATGCCTAAACCGAAAGGCAAGCATTCCAAAATTGCGGGCTTCCTCAATGGCAGTTTATTCACGCAGATTCAACAAGCTAGCCGACCCTGGTTTATTCCCAGAGAATGTATCGTCCGCCCGGAGGGCGAATCTGGGTATGAGCCCGATGTGATTGTATTGGATGAGACTGCGATCGCATCAGAACCGGAATGGGAACGCAGCTCAGTGATCACAAAAGGGGAGTCTGTACGCCTGGTGATTGAAGTGGTCAGTACTAACTGGCGAGACGATTATTACTTTAAGTTTGCTGATTATGAAGCCCTGGGCATCTCAGAATACTGGATTGCTGACTATGCAGCCCTGGGCGGACGTAAATTTATTGGTAACCCTAAGCAGCCGACCTTGAGCGTCTGTACCCTGGTAGATGGGGAGTATCAGGTCGCATTGTTTCGTGGCAGTGACCTGATTAAATCTTCTGTTTTTCCAGACCTTCAGCTAACCGCTGAACAGATTTTTAACGCAGGGCAATAATGTTTTCTCAGTCTTACTACTTATTGCGCTCCAAGATAGACGGACAATATCTCGTTGCCCGCCCACGGGGTAATGCAGAATCAACAGGTTTCTTGATGCTGTTTACCGCCGACTATGATGCCCTGAGCTATCTCAACAAACATGGCTCAGAGGTGGCCGATCGATTTGGGGTAGAGCCGATCGCTGGAGCCCAGCTCAAGCATCTGATGGATCGCTGGGGCTTTGAGGGGGTTGGCATGGTGAAAGACCCGCTGGTGCCGCAGGTGGAGTTTTTGAGGCGGCAGAAGTAGCCTAGAGACTTTGAAGAGTTATCCCAAAATCATGTCTCTTACCATTGATGCTGTAGCCGGAGCTAACAGTACGCCATTGCGATAGTGCCCGGTCGCAACCGTCACGTTAGAATAACCTGCCAACGGCTGAATCACAGGAGCGGCCTGTCCTTGGGGGCGTGGGCGAAAGCCAATCCAGGTGTTGATCACATCGGCGGTCGCTAAGGCTGGGCAGTATGCGATCGCACCCTGCCTGACCGCCTCTAACAATTCAGCTTTGGGCTCAAGCTCATCAAAGGACTGAACCCCTGCCTCAGGGGGAAACTCCACCGTTGCACCAATCCAGTAAAGCCCCTCACCCAAAGGCACCAGGTGAATATCCTCACCGTTGATCACCGGTTGAAAGGCTGGATCCCCCAAGGGCTCTGGAAAGCGAACCGTCATCGCCTGCCCCAACACAGGTATCATCGGAATCGAGGCACCTGCCCCCTGGCTCAGCTCGGCTGACCCTAACCCGGCGGATAAAATCACCTGATCGACTGCGATATCCCCCGCTGTAGTCTGAAGCTGCTTACAGGTGCCCTGGGGCGTAAAACCCTGCACCCCTGTCTGCCAGTGAAACGTGGCTCCGTTTTGCTGGGCCGCCTCGACCAGCGCCCGAGTCAACTCCACCGGATGTATCTGACCATCTTGGGGGGAATAAATCGCCGCCTGGAGATGATCCGTTTGAATGTGGGGACACCGGCTGTGGAGCTGCTGGGGTGACCAAATCTCTAACGGCCAGTTTTGGGTACGGCGCTTTGCTTGTAAGGCTTCCCAGCGAGGCAGCTGCTCAGCGTCAAAACACAGGCTCAAAATCCCCTGCTGGTTAAACGGAATCGAGCACCCCAGCTGAGCTTCCAGCTCTGGTATCAGGGTGCGATATCGGACAATGCTGGTTTCGCGCAGTCGCCAATTGCGACCTTTGACCTTGTGGCTGATGATGCCCATCAAAACGCCCAAGGCCGCGCCGGTTGAGCCCAGGGCTGGAGCCTGTTGCGGGTCAAAGACCAAAACGTCGAGGGCGGGCAACTGACTGAGTTCGTAGGCAATCATTGCCCCAACTACCCCACAGCCAATCACAGCCACTCGACGTTTGATCATCTTTGATCACAGGTCTGAAAGTTGATCACATAACTGAAATCAATCTGACGGCTGAATGCCTACACAATCAGGCTTCTCAGCTTAATAAACCCTGGCCACATCCAGACCTGTCGTTTGCCTACGGGAAAAACTCAAGTTTTTAAAACTGGATGTGGTTTAGATACCCAAATTATGCCTCCGGCACCAGGTCGAGAAAGGCCCCTAAATCAGCCTGCAGCGATTGAAACCCTTGGGTAGCTGTGCGGTAGTTAAACTCATCAGCCGCTGCGCTGATGCGCTCGAGATCGGCGGCGATGTCGTCTGCCAACGCCAGTGCTTTGGTTTTGTCAGAGAGCAACAGCCGATAAGCCATCCGCCCCATCTGTTCTCTCAGTTCACCCAGCGGCCCGTGGATAAAGTTGTCGACATTCGTCCAGTCTTCGTCAGCAATATAGTTTGCGAGCTCAAGCAAACGTCCCTGGGAAGCGGCAATCCGATTGGAATAGATTTGAATCTCGGCAACTTTGGCCGATGTGTAAACCTCCGGTTGGGTCATCTTACCGGAGCTACACCCTACGGTAAAAGCTGCGATCGCGACCAAAATAACACTGACAATCGACCGATACCATTTCATAGCGCTAACCCTTGTGTACTTGACCAATCAGTCCACAAAGTATTCTACGGCAAGAGGGTTGGCTAAATCCACCGCAGCGGGCGATGGGTTGCCCAGGGATGACGCCCAAGGCGCTGCAGCATTCTGGCTTTTCTCAGCTTGGCGTTATGTAAGGCTGCAGGGCGCTGCTGTTTTCTCCGTCGGGCGGGTTGACCCAGCACGGGGCTATCGACATGGGCACGACCAGATTGATAAGACATTGACGGCTTGTGCATGGTTGAGAATGGGTTGAATCGGATGTGATGATGTGGAGCAAGGTAAACGCACCCCGTATTTGGGTACTCCATTCTCAAGGTGCCCAGGCAATAAAAGTAAGATCTACGCAAACCTACCCAGGTTTAAGCAGCCTCTAGTACTGCGTCAAGCTAAAATTTCGGTCAGGCATGACGCGGTGAGGGGGAGACGCGGGGACACGGGGAGCTGCAGCCATAAGCGATCTCCGCGTCACCCATTCCCCGCGTCTCTGCGTCGGTCTGACTCGAAAATTTGAGACTGCCAGACTACTTGTGTCAGAGGCATGTATTTCTGGCCCTACAGCAGCTCAATCGTAAACCCCGCTCGGTCGTGAAAATCAGCCTCGCTGCTGGGGTGCTGCAGAGCCCAATAGGAGAGGTCGCCTTGGGTGGACTGGAGAACACTAGCAATGGCCATCTCTAGCACCTGATCGGTGGCCACAATGGGACTAAGATCAATCGACAAAATTAGCTGAAAAATGTTGGAAAACTGATGCATCTCAAAAGGCAAAGCTGAGAAAGCTGATTCGGGGCGCATGCCCCGGCGGGGGCTGTCAAAGTGATAAATATTCCAGTGGGTCGAGGGCGATAAATTAAACTC
>JBCCRZ010000281.1:0-7532 GCA_039200855.1 Cyanobacteria bacterium P01_D01_bin.44
CCCCAGCTGCAGATAGAAAAATTCGTCAAAGATCAGGCGGCGGCGGGCAGTGGATAGCTCCTCGGCGTTAGCCGGGAAATGGATATGTGCGATCGCAACCGGCAGCTGAATTAGGCCGTATTGCTCCCGCAGGGCAGCAGGTAGCGGATCTCGAATCTCGACCGCAGCGGGCAGCGCTGCCACCACAGCCCGACGCACCAGATCGGCACCCACCCCTTCAGTCAGGGGATACACTGGCACTACGCGACCCACCACCATGGAGTCGATCGCCCCCTCGGCGCTTTCTAAAACTTCGATATCAGGGTCTTCCAGGGTAATGCCGTACTTCCCTTGTTTCACCAACCCCGAGGCCGCTACCACAGACCCTTTGGGATACAAGCGCTTTTGGCGCTCTTGCCAGCCCCGGTTACTAAATCGCGTGCCCGCATAAAAGCGGCTGACCTTAAGGGCACCGGAGCTATCTGACAGGTTTAGCTCAAAGATCGTGAGCTTTTTATTGCGGGGGCTGCTGAAGCAGTTGCAGCGTTTCACCGTCGCGACAACCGTGACCGTCTCCCCCGCTTCTAAATCGCGGATTTTGACCTGGCGGGCATAGTCGATGTGGTCGCGTGGATAGTAGTAGAGCATATCGCGTACGGTATACAGCCCCAACTTCGCCAGCCGCTCGCTATTTTTAGGGCCGATCCCTTTGAGATAGGTCAGGGCCTGATCGAGGGGGGTCCCAGAGGAGCGATAGACCGAGCGCGCACCGGCGACCAGATTTTTGGTTTTGGTTTGCTTAGGTTTGCGACCAGCGGGACTCCCCGCGGCAGAACTCCCATCGCCGACAGTCGCCTGCCCCTGGGATGGAGAGGTTTTAACTTCCAGAGTTTTGCGAGTCTGGTGCAAAAAACGACGGGTGTCAGCCACCAGGTGCTGCCGCTCGGCAAAGGAGAGATCGCCATAGCGGCTAAAGTCATAGGCCAGCACCTGCCAACGCTCTTGATCAAAGTGAGGTAAAGACGGCGGTGGGGCTTGCAGACTCTCACACAAAAACTCACTAAAGCGCTGTCGATGGCCCTCCAGGTTGTTAAAGCCGCTTTCGGCTTCAACACTGAGGGCTTTTTGCAACCGAGTCCAGTCAGGCATCCATCTTAGCTCTGCGCTCAGTCTTCGATCCAACTGGCCCGCCAGGCGTCTTCGGCCTGTGCGATCGCAAGCTCACGCTGATTCTTTTGGTAAGTTCGGCCCAGCTTCTTGAGCTTGGTCAGCTGTTCACGAATACGACCCCGCCAAATCGAAACGCTCGGTTCGGCAAATTCTATCTCAGTCAGTCTGAGATAAATAATGACAAACTCAGGAAAGGCTTCTAGTTCTACCAGACGAGGTTTGCGTCGTTTTTTGTGGCGTCCTTTGTCGTGCGACCCATCGTCCACATTCAAGACCTTGACCGACACCTTGAGCAAGTGGGGCATCTTTAAGGGCGACTGGGCGACCCCGTCTGACTCTGAAACGGCTGTCAATAGTTGCTTAGGCATCTCAGGCACAATTTTTGCCTGTTGCAACATATGGTTTGCTGTTTCTGAAACCGCCTTTAGCACGTTGCGAATCGCTTTTTCAACAAAGATTTGCTGCTTGAGCAACTGCACCGGATCTAGGGGAGACTCGTCTACGGGGAGATCACGCAGTTCCGCCAAGGGCGCATCCGTTATCGGTGTCGCCGCAGCATCAGGCCCATCCACTGCAGCAGCACCGGAGGATACACGGGTGAACAAAATCGAGGGGCTATCTCCTGGTGGGGTATCTGGACGCTCGGTCTCGGGGGGTTGGGTCTCGGGGGGTTGGGTCTCGGGAGCGCCCCCGTCTGGGAAAGTTGCGTCTAGAGAAACCTCGTCTGAGGAAGCTTGATCTGAAGCAAAATCATCTGGGGTGGCCTCGGCTAATAACAATTCGGAGGCCAGCGCTTCTACGGCTTGCGATCGCGCTGTGAGATCATCCAACGCCTGTTCGTCCAGCACATCGTCATCAAATTCGACATCATCGAAGGCATCCTCATCAAAAGACTGTGAATCTAGAGCCCTCAAAGCTAGCTCAGCTTCTAATTTACGAGCTTCGTCATCATCGCCAGACGTCTCCCGAGACTCAGCCTGCAAAAATAGCTGTTTGATCGTCGCCATTGGGTCGTCAAGATCTTCTCGACGACTCAGTTCTTTAGCCTTGACCCACTCCGCCATCAGTTGCTCGTAGATTTGGCGACCCAATCGTCGGATCGCCCTCTGTAGCTTTTCTCGCTGGGAAAACTTCAGTGCCAAAAACTGATCAGGATAAACATGGGTACACAGGTGATAAGCCGCCAACGCCAGCTGCCGCTGCCCTGCTTTACTCAGTGCCTCAAAGTAATTTTGATACAGCTCTTCGCACTCATTTTGCATCTCCTCAGTTGCTGTTTGTAACTGAGTTAATGACTGCTCGATTTGACCACTTGCTCTAACCATGCGCCTGCGAATGAACTGGGCTCGTATTGATTATTCTAATGAAAAACCCCTGCGCCCCACTATCTTAAGGGGCGTAGGGGAATGTGGCTACAAAGCTTGCCAGCAATTAGCCTACTTTTTCTTTTTCTTTTTTGAACCAGATTTGTTAGTTTTTGCAGCGGGCTTATCGGCGAGCTTATCGGCGGGTTTTTCGGCGGTTGGCTTTTCGGCAGGTGCAGATGCCTGCCCTGTCTGAGCAGCTACCTCGTCGGCAAAATTAGCTTCCTCTTTTTCGATGCCTTCACCCAAGATAAATCGAGTAAAGCGACGGACCTGGATATTTTCACCCAGCTTGGCAACAGACTGCTTAACCAACTCCTCAACCGTAATGTTTTGATCCTTAATGAAGGGTTGCTCGAGTAGGGCAAGCTCCTTCAAGCGCTTTTCAATGCGCCCAACCACAATTTTCTCACGGATATTTTCGGGCTTATTGGCCAGGTCATCGCGGCCCATTTCAATCTGTTTTTCCCGCTCAGAAATTTCACTAGGAATATCAGATACCTTCACGTATTCGACGTTGGGTGTTGCTGCAATCTGCATCGCAATATCCTGAGCCAGCGCCTTGAACTCTTCGCGGCGGGCCACAAAATCAGTTTCACAGTTGACCTCAACCAAAACACCTACTCGACCGCCCGTGTGGATATAGCTATGCACCAATCCTTCGGCAGCGACCCGGCCTTCTTTTTTAGAGGCTGACATGATGCCCTTTTGACGCAGCCATTCAACGGCTTTGTCCATATCACCATCGGTTTCTTGAAGGGCTTTTTTACAATCCATCATGCCTGCGCCAGTGATATCGCGCAGGGCTTTTACTTGCTTTGCAGAAATATCCGCCATGGTCTTCTTTTGTTTGTCTTACGTTTACTTGGGGTCGTCAACAGGCTTACTCCAAAAAGGTTAAGCAGTGAATAAAGCTGCCTGAACTTTAGCCCTCGGCTGCCGCTGGAGCCTCAGCTGCCGCTGGAGCCTCATCCACCGCTGGGATGTCAGCTGCCGTTGGCACATCATCTGATGCAGCCGGGATGTCAGCGCCTTCATAATCGTAATCTTCGGCCACATCGTCATAGTCAGCATAGATGTCGGTATCATCCCCTTCATTGCTGGCCTGACCATGGGACCCTTCGTAAATGGCATCTGCCAGCTTCCCTAGGATAAGTTTGATCGACCGAATCGCATCGTCATTGCCTGGAATGGGAATATCTACTACGTCTGGATCACAGTTAGTGTCAAGCAGAGAGACGATAGGGAGCCCCAGCTTTTGGCACTCTTGTACGGCGTTGTACTCGCGCTTGACATCAATAATCACCACGACATCAGGAATACGGCGCATCAGCTTGATGCCACCTAAGTACTTCTGTAGCTTTTCTAACTCGCGGCGTAAAACCGCAGCTTCTTTCTTAGGTCTGAGCGCCAACGCCCCGGTTTCTTGCATGCGCTCCAACTCTTTAAGACGCTCTACCCGAGTCTTAATCGTAGACCAGTTGGTCAGCATCCCCCCTAACCAGCGCTGATTGACGTAGTAAGCTCCGCAGCGGCTGGCTTCCTGGGCAACGATCCCCGCGGCCTGACGCTTGGTACCCACAAACAAAAACTTTTGGCCTTTCTCAGACGCTCCCTTGACGAAGCTGTAGGCGTCTTCGATTAGCTGGGCGGTTTGAACCAGGTCAATAATGTGAACACCGTTGCGGGCCGTAAAAATATACGGATCCATTTTGGGATTCCAACGGCGGGTTTGGTGCCCAAAGTGAACACCTGACTGCAACAAGTCAGCCAATGAAACAACTGGCATATTCTAAATCTCCTTTCGGGTTAAACCTCCACCTGGTGCGCATCTTGGACAAACTCAAGACACCCGAAAAACCAAGTGTGTGTATTTTTGACAACCGTACTAGGGTAGCACAGTCAGAAGCACCAGGCTACGAAAAGTTTGGGATTCAGACCTAGCCCATCGGCTGTAGAGGGTAGACAGACTAGGACTGCTCAGTTTACCCAGGACAACATGTCCTTAATTTCGTCCGTTTCGATAACTTCTGACCTGCTTTTGGGAAATCTCGAAATTAACAAAGTTGCCAGTATGATTAAAGAAAATTGATGCATCTTATTGGTTATTATCAGCCGTTATTGAAGGAACTGGTGCTCTATGACTGATTCTCAACGCCCCCCTTCAGCCTCTCGTGTACCGCCACCGCCACCGCCGCCGGGTCGCCCTGCGCCACCGCCACCGCCAGGTATGAGCACATTGCCACCGTCTGCTCCGGTCGCACCGGGGCATCGCAATGCGGCTCCCCCGCCGATGCCCAAAACGGCGGCAGGGATTAAAGTAGGCGGAGCTTTAACCCTAGAGAAGCTAGTTCGAGAAGCTTTTGATAAGGGATATTCTGACGTTCACCTGGGGGTGGGCGAGGTACCTCGCTTCCGCAACCGGGGTGAGATTGATATGACCGACTATCCGGTCACCGATGAAGCGACTTTTTATGGCTGGCTATCTGAGATTCTCAAGCCGGATCAGATTCAGTCTTTTAAGCAAACGCTGGATTTTGATGGAGCAGCCCACTTTGACTTTACGCGGGTGCGGATCAATATCTTTGATACCCTGCGGGGACCTGCTTTGGTTATGCGTTTGATCCCGGTCAAGATTATGACCATTGATCAGCTCAATCTACCGCCGGTACTCAAGGATATCTGTCACTATCACAAGGGTTTGGTGTTGGTGACCGGGCCAACCGGGTCGGGTAAATCGACGTCGTTGGCAGCCATGATCGACTACATCAACGCGGAGATGACTCGCAATATCATCACCATTGAAGATCCGGTCGAATTTGTCCACTCCAGCCGCCGTTCACTGATCAAGCAGCGGGAAGTGGGGATTCATACCCATGAGTTTAAGAATGCTCTCAAGGCATCTCTGCGAGAAGACCCGGATGTGATTCTGGTGGGTGAGGTTCGCGATCGCGAAACTATCGATATCGCTCTCAAGGCAGCTCAAACAGGACACCTGGTATTTGGTACCTTGCACACCAACAGCGCGGTCAAAACCATTGAGCGTATTTTGGGGATGTATGAGCCTGACCAGCAGGCTCCTGTGCGCATCTCCATTGCTGAATCTTTAGTGGGGGTCGTAGCTCAAGGCCTCTGCCGCACCACAGACGGCAAACGGGCTGCTTTCCATGAAATCCTGATCAACACGGATGCGATTAAGGACTATATGCAACGCGGCCATTTGGATGAAATTGAGGCGCTGCTGCCGAAGTGTACCTTTGACGGCATGTGTACGATGAATCAGTCGCTCTATGGTCTGTACGAGGCAGGCCGCATTACCGAGGAGATTGCCCTCGAAATGTCGCCCCGTCAAAACGAGATGGCGCAGATGTTGCGCGGTCGAGTGTAGGGGGTAACTGAGTCAGTTGGTTTAACCCAGATCGCTATCCCTTTTGGACAGATGGGGGAGGTGAGGAAGATGGGGAGGATAGGGAAGCATTTAACTTCCTTGCCTTCTCAGCCTTCTTCATCTCCCCATCTTTGTTAGTGACCCATATGTTAGTGACCCATATTTGCCTCACAGTCAGCCCCCCTTGGCAAGCTGCTCGCGCCAGTGCTGCACTGCTGATTTTAATTGGCTATTTGCCAGCCAATCATCATAGACCGGGTATATCGGCAGTCGTGGCTCCAAAGCCCAGCCGTGCGATCGCAGCAATGTTCTCGACTGATCAATCCCATGGTGCGGATAGTCAGGGTTAACCTCATCCCAAGGGCCAATGCCACCCAGGTCGCGGGCCCCGGACTCTAGACACGCAATCAGCATTTCAGCAGATTGGACCAAATTAGGTGGAATCTGTAGAGTAATGTCGGCTGGCAGCAGACTCCGCGCGAGCTTAACCACGGCAAGCAAAGCGACATCATCACAGGGAGTGCCCCCATGGGCCTGGCGCTGACCTGGCTGATGGGGTTGCAAAATCACCTCTTGGATGTGGCCGTATTGGCGGTGTTGCGTGGCTATCTCACTCAGCGTCTCTTCCCAATCTTGAGGGGTTTCGCCAATCCCAATCAGGAGTCCGGTGGTGAAAGGAATCTGGAGTTGACCGGCCCAGGCTAGCTGCTGCGATCGCAACTCAGGTTGTTTGCTAGGGGCATGGCGGTGGACCGTTTCTAATAAAGCCGGGGTGACCTGCTCTAACATGAGCCCCATCGAAACATTTACCTGTTTGAGCTGCTTCATTTCTGCCCAGCTCAATGGTCCAGCGTTGGTATGGGGCAAAAACCCTAAACCTAACGCCAGATTGCACAGATCATAAATATGCTGGAACCATTGCTGGCGGCGAGGGCTCTGGGGATGCACCTCGCCACTGAGAATCAAGATTTCAATCACAGATGGATCTTGAGTCTCTCCGTTTATGAGCATGGGACGAGTTGCCGACAACTTATTCGGAGCTGATTTTAAGGTTTCTAAGGTTAGCCGAGCAGACTCTAAGGTTAGCCAAGGATCTTGCCCCGGATCTTTGCGAAAGTTGCAATAGCTGCAGCGATTGAAACATTCATAGGTCGGCACAAGCGTATAAGCCGGACTGTAAGTGACAACGCTTTTCAAGGAGCCTGATGGTAAACAGAAGTATTCCCTACAGATTTTAGAGCTTTTGAAACAATCACCCTTGGCCGAAAAATCAACGAACCTCAATGCAGCCCAAAAACCCACTCAAATAAGGTTGCAGCCATTTAATCAGCCCCTTTCTTAAGGTCAAAGGCACCCAGCTTATCCCTCGAAGAATAAAACTAAGTATGAGTAAGTTTACAAAAATCGACATTTGCTTTAATATTACTTTAGCGGTTGCAAAGTTTTGTAATCGCTGCATACGTACCTAGACAACAAAGGATTCATAAATCATGACGACTACTCTACAGCAGCGCCAAAGCGCTAACCTGTGGGAGCAGTTCTGCCAGTGGGTCACCAGCACCGACAACCGCCTCTATGTAGGTTGGTTCGGCGTGTTGATGATTCCTACTTTGCTAGCTGCTACCGCTTGC
>JBCCRZ010000282.1:0-7508 GCA_039200855.1 Cyanobacteria bacterium P01_D01_bin.44
CGGAGATAGCTGCTTGCCCCCTGCCCTGGGAATAACGCGCCTCAAATACGGTTGAAACAGATCGGTTTCAACATAGCCTTTGTCTCCCCTGACACACACAGAAAAGCAGTCTGGTTGAGTGAAAGGGCTAAATCGGATCCTAGCGTGGGTGTTTTGTCCAATCACAAGAGCATCAAGGTCATCATATTTGAAGATATCGCCGCCACCGTGATTGCTCCAGATCGCAGTGACCTTTTCAAAATCTGGAATAAATCGGAGCGTCAAATAGCAAAGGTGCGTAATGAACTCATGAATAACGCCAGCGGGAAGCCTATGAGCTGGGCTGGGCAGATTCTGGTCGGAGTATCGTCCACCACCGCGGATATCTAAGGCCATACGCACCTCAATATCTTGAATCTCACCAATAGTGCCATCAGCCACGAGTTGCTCAATAGCTAGAATGGACTCATTAAATCGGTAATTATGATCTTCAATCAGGTAGCGATCATGCTCCTGGGCAAAGGCCAATAGCGTCTGAAAATCTTGATAAGTGGTCGCCACAGGCTTTTCGCAAATGACATGAGAGCCTGCTTCCAGGCAATCCATTGCGATCTGCTTGTGAGTATGGGGAGGGGTTAAGATATGCACAATATCTGGCTGTGCATCCGCTAACATTTCTTTGTGGTTAGTGTAAGCCGACTTTGCTTGGTAGCGTTGGGTGTTGTAGCTAGCCGCGACAGACGACAAATCACACACGCCTACCAAAAAGGCTCTATGGGATTGACTCAAAAAAGATAAATGCTCTTTTGAAATGACGCCTGTACCAATGACTGCGGATCGGAGGACTTTCGACATATCTTATGGGTTAATAATTAAAGAGCTTGATCTAATACAGAGCTGGCTCAAAGGAGGTTCAAAAAAACGCTAGCCTGCTGTGAAACAGAAGCTAAAATTTTTGTCAACCCGTCTGGCAGTATCACCAGCGCGACATCTCTTCAAATCGACAAATACTTGCCAGCTCAAAAGCTTTAAGGGTTTATTTTGACATCTAACTTTGAAATCTAGCTTCGACATCTAAAAAGCACTCTAAGGCCCCATAGAGCACTAATCATCAGAAACAAGCTTCAAGACTTTCGACGGTGACTAGTAGTCTAAAGTTCCTAGGTGTTGTCCTTGCCTTGACCACTGCTTTGCCTGATACTCATTCAGTTCTAACGTAGCCTGGTGTTTACCTTTGATCAGACATTGCCACTGGTATTGATGCAAAAAATTGCGAAATTCTAAGTCGTCGTAACGTTCTTGCTGGGTCAACATTGACTTGACATAGCCTATCAGCATCATCAATCCACCCAAAACACACGGCGGTGTCGTTATCCGATAAAGGGCGCTAATCATCATATAAGCTAGACCCGTGCCCATAAAATATTGACCTGCGCCATGGCGAAGTCTGCCTCTAAAAATATTTTTGTGGCTTGAACCCATTGGGCGAAGATGGATAAATCTCAATTCGGCGTCGTCCCAACTGCAGGCAATCCAACCTTTCATCCGACAGCGATGACAATCGATGCCATCCCACATCACTTGCCTAACAAAACCACCGATTTGTTCAAAGCAAGCGGTGCGATAAAACTTGACCATGCCAACCGATGTTTCATCGCCGCACCGTTCACTGACGAGGTTCCCAGATTTGTCAGGGAAGTAGGGTTTACCGCTACAGGTGCCAATTCGGGGGTTGGCTTCCATGCGCTTAATCAGCTGTTGAAAGTAGGTAGGGGGAATATCTAAATCGACATCTAATTTGCAGACGTAGTCATACTCAGTGGGGGCAATGGTGTCATAGCCTGCGTAGAATGCTTCGATAACGCCGGGGCCTACGCTTCTTTTTCCGCGATTATCTCTTCTGATTACTTTAATAAAAGGATACTTGCGGGCAGCGGCAGCGATGATGTCTGGTGTCTTGTCGGTAGAACCGTCGTCTACGATGAGCCATTTACTGGGTAGGAGACTCTGATTAGCGATTGAATCAATGGTTGTTTGAATGTACGTTTCTTCATTGCGACAAGGGCTAATAAGAATGTATCGTCTCGACATTATTAATCATCTCCTAGAATCGCTGATGACTTAAAACAGATCCCTCATGACCGTTATTGAGTGCTTCAAGAGTTTTGATGTTAGGGAATGTGTGATTAACCAGCCCTAGAGACCAAAAAGTCTGAGGATATTGAGGGGGCCTACCAATCGGCTGATGTTGTCTAGTACTGAGACATAGCCCTTTTTAGAAACCACGACCACATCACCATCTTGCACGGGATAGCTGTCGACCAGGTTGGTTAAGTCCAAAACTTCCTGTTGCACTTCGCCTGTTTCATCAAGGCGCACCAGGGCAACGTCTCTAAGCCGAGCATCCTCGGTCGGACCACCCGCTGCAGCCACCGCTCCAGATACGGAGTTATTGGGGGAGATTTGAACCTCACCGGGTTGAACAACCTCACCCACTACGCGAACTCGAATCTGTTCTGGGGCGATGCTTGAGCTTGAAATCAAACGCCTGTCGAGGGTATCCTCGGGGGCCAGGGTTGGGACAACGATGGAGTCACCATCGCGTAAAACCAGGTTTTCGAGGGTACTGTCGGTTTGTGAGGCGACGGCATCCCAGAGGTCAATGGTGATATCTTGCATCTGCCCGCTCGCCAAAGGTCGGCGAATGGTGACGGATCTCAAATCGGCGTCACGAGTTACCCCGCCTGCCAACACCAGGGCATTACTCAGGGTCGGTGAATTGTTGCTAACGCCTGAATTACCCGCAACATTGAGTGGAATCGGTCCCGGTCGATGGACTTCGCCAACGACACTCACGACCACTGGCCGCAGCGCCAGCAGACGAATCGTGACCATTGGCTCAACCAGGTATCGCTGCAGACGAGTCGTGACCTCTTGGCTGGCTTGATAAGGCGTCTTGCTGGCAAGATTGATAGCCCCTACCAGTGGCAGCATGACGTTGCCATCTGGCAAGATTTCGTAGCTGTCGTTAAATTCTGAATAACCCACAACAGTAATCTGGATCTCGTCTCCTGGACCTAGAATGTAATCATCGGTACCCCCTTGTACAGACGGGAGCGCTGGCGATGGGAAGGACGGCAGAGATGCTTGGGCGTAGCCGACCTTGACAAAACTGAAGGCTATTCCAGCCGTTACCCCACACAGGAGCCCTCGGTAAAATAAGCGATTAATCATAAAGTTTATTTCCAAGGACGGTTATCTTTAGACGAAGATAGTAAAGGAACAGACGCTTTATCAGTGGTTGAGGCGATATATTCAGACGCCTGGGCATTGTGGGTGTACTCGCTGGCCTCTACCTTGATATCTACCCCGTTAGCAACCAGACCTAATACCTTTGCCCCAGAACGTCTTAGCAGACTCTTGGAGGCGAAGGCACTATCATAGGTGACCAATCGGGGTCGCATGACCATGAGAACCCCGTCTGCCAAATTACCTAAAACTGCTGCATCAGCGTTGCCTGCCAGCGGTGGTGTGTCAACAATGATGTAGTCATACTGTTCACTAAACGTTGTAAGCAATGATGCCATTCTCTCTGAATCAATCAACGCCAGCGGATTTGGCGGTACTACACCCGCCGTCAGCAGCATCAAATTTTCACTGATGGGTTGCAGTGCGTCTTCCAACTTGCCTTCACCTACCAGGACATGGCTTAACCCTGTAGAGTTAACCACATTCCAAAGATGATGCTGGTCAGGGGAGCGCATATCCGCATCAATCAGGAGCACCCGTCGGTCGGTCTGCGCGATAGAAGCGGCTAAATTAGCGCAGACTTCGGACTTGCCTTCGCCATAGGTAGAGCTGGTAATGATCATCGACTTGAGCTTTTTATCAGAGCTAATAAATCGCAGGTTTGCCTGCAGCATCTGATAGGCACCTGAGATCATCGGATAGGTTCTAGTAGAGGTTACAATTCGCGGGGAGGGGAGACCGTCCGTGCCATAGGGCATATCTCGCCAATCGGCATCTTTGGCAGACTCAAACCAGGGAATAACCCCGAGTAAGACCAGTTCAAAGGCCTTCTCTCCATCTCGAATTGTCTTGATACTGCGATCAATCAGGTCAAGGAAAAAGGCTGTCGCGATGCCCAGCATGAGACCCGCCGCAGTGCCCAGCATCAGATAGTTGCTTTGACCTGCCGCAATGGGCTCTGTGGGTACGAGTGCTTCTTCGATAATCCGAGCACTGCCCACATTTTGGTTTTCGGCCAGACGAACTTCCTGTAAGCGCTGAAGCAGGTTTTCGTAGGTGCCACGGGCGTAGTTCAGCTTATTCTTGAGGTCGATTTGAGTGTTTTCTAAACTGGGAAAAACATCGGCCCAGTCGACATAAGCCTGTCGAGTGTCAGACAAAATAGAGAGACTGTTGGCGAGACTGACACGATCGATCTCACCACTAACTAACTCCTGTGCCAGCTGCTTTTTGAGGGGACTAAACTGAAGGTTACCGTTGGAAACTTCAACAGATTCTCCGGTTACCTCAAGCATGCGGGCTTCTAAAATTTCCCGAAGAGATGACTCTTGGCGAACTAAAACTCGGATATTAGGATGTTCATCGGTGTATTGTGAGCGGGCTTTAGCAAGGTCAGTTTGCAAGGTTTGCCACTCTTGAAACACTGATTGCACACCTTCAGCATCGCTGAGATCGCCCAAAACTAGGGCGCTTTCGAGGGGGACCCCAAGCTGTCGTCCCAGCTCTGCGTTGCGGCTCTCCAAGCGAGCCAGCTCAGCCTGGGATTGGGCAATCTGATCATCCAGGGAGGCGATAGAGCCCACCGCGGCTGAGGCTTCTTCCCCCAAGTTAATAATCTGATTTCTCTCGTTGAAGGACTGCAATGCATCGGAGAGCCGCCTAACCTCAGCCTCAGCTTTAGGGAGCTCCTTTTCCAAAAACTTGCGGGCCGCACGTACCTCAGAGCGATTATTTTGAATGTTAAAAGTGATGTAAGAGCGCATCAACTGATTGACAATGGCTGCGGAGAGCTCTGGGTCCTCAGACTGATATCTAACACTAATAATATCTGTGCTCTCATCGGGTAAGACCTCCAGATCCGCTCTCAGGTCTTTTCCACCCACTAACTCACCCTCTTCATTGCGGATATTTAGCTCGCGAACCACATCCTCTAACAAAGGCAGGGACACAATCAGCGAAGCCTGGGTATCAAGGGGGTTGCCCTCCGTGGTTAAAGACTCCAGCTCGCCTAATTCCTGACCAACTCCTGTCAAAGAGGAGGTTCTGTTAGCCCTAAACAGAAGCTCTCCCCTCGCATTGTAAATCACCTCATCAGATGATAAGGATGCAAACATAGAGACGGCAATTGACCCCAGCAAAATAGCAGATGCCGGAAGCCAGCGCCGCTTTAAGACTAACCAGTAGCGCTGCAGATCAATTTCTTCTACAAAATGCTCTTTTGACTCTATAGTCCCAGCCATACTTCCTGATGATAGAGATTAGTTTGACGACAGAGAGAGCAGAACATTTCGAGCGGCTCAAGATTAAAAGACGCTTCTCTGGAAGGATGGTTTCCCAGAAGCTTATTTTTTTTTAAGTTTTTGGTGAAGTGAATCTCTGCGATCGCAAAAATTTGAACAATCTGACTGATCAAGAAAGTTCAGAATTAACCTCTCGGGGGCGACGAGGGCGGCAGGGTGTGCCCAGGCAAATTTGCTGAGGAGGCATGTCGTTAAAGACACTGCTGCGCGCGCCGATCACAGCGTTGGCCCCGATGGTTACCCCTGGCCCGACAAAACAATCGGTGGCCACCCAGGCCCCATTGCCAAGGATAATAGGCGCTGTGACCAGGGCAAATCGAGGGTCGGTGACATCGTGACTGCCCGTACACAGGTAGGTTTTTTGAGACACCACACAGTGTTGACCCAGGCGAATCGGGGCGAGACTGTAAAACACCACGTCGTCGCCTACCCAGCTATAGTCGCCAATTTCAACTTTCCACGGGTAGGTAAAGCGCGCCGTCGGTCGGATCATCACCTGCTTGCCGATTTTGGCCCCAAACAGCCTCAGCAGAGCCCGACGGGGGGCATGTGAGGCATGCAGGGTGAGCGGAAACACTACAGCCTGGACCAGCCACCAGAGCAAAATCAGCCATTTGGGTCGCCCGACCTCATACCCAGGCTGATGATATTGACTGAGATTAACTAAAGGGGCTGCCCCAAATGGGCCGACATCGCTAGCCGGTGCTGTGGGCGGAGGGTTAATCGGGCCTGACTGAGAAGCGGTCGGGTTGTGAGCCATCGCCAAGCCTAACCTTTAGCATCTGCCGAACTGATCAGCGGGGGGGTGGTTTGAGCTGTGGCATCCTGACTGGCGGCATCCTGACTGGTGTCTTCACTGACCTTTCCCACATTCAGACGTCCGCCAAAGGTCTTGAGTTCGTAGAGCTTGACGCCAATTTGATACTCGTACTGGCTCAGCAGTCGGCCATAGACGTAGCCTGGATAGCCATCTAAAAAGCCCAGGCGAATAATGTAAAACAGCACAAATCTCAGCAGTGGCTTAAAGGGCAGCCTCACCCAAATTTTCTTTAGGAATCGCTTGCGCTGCACGGAGTCACCAAAGAGGTTGGCCCCAATCGTGCCACCATCTGCCATGCCAGTGAGCAGGTTGTAATAAACCCTGGCCTCCCAGTTAGAATAGCGATTGTGGCGGGCCAGCCAGTGGTAAAGATCGCGAAAATCAATGTGCAGCATGTCGTTTTTGAGGTAGCCCACCTTGCCCCCCTCAACGATCACGTGCTCGTGGACCTCATTATCCCCGGTGTTGCGAATCTCTTCGGTGTTGAGGTTTTCGTACCGACCCTTGGCATGGCGAAACAAGCGCAGGTTCCAGTCGGGGTACTTGCCGCCGTGGCGAATCCACTTACCTAGAAAAAAGACACGGCGGTTGAGATAGTAGCCGTCTTGTTCATTGGCCTCGATCACCTGGGCAATTTCATCCCACAGTTCGGGGGTAATGCGTTCGTCGCAGTCCACGATGAGCACCCAGTCATGCTTAAAGGGCAGATTCTCAAGGGACCAATTTTTCTTTTTAGGCCAGCGTCCGTTGAAGTGAAACTGCACCACCTGAGCCCCATAGCGCTGAGAAATTTCCTCAGAGCGATCCTCACTTTGAGAATCGACCACGAAGATTTCCTCAGCCCTAGCCAGGCTCTCTAAGCAGGCGGGCAGGTTCTCCTCCTCATTTTTGGCCGGAATCAGAACAGAAATTGGAATCTTCGAGGTTGCAGCTGTCATGGGTCACGCGTTGAATTGTTAAGGGCACTCGTTAAATCTAAAGCGAACTTAGGCCGGACGGGCTCCGATTAGATGACGCAGGGCACTGCCCAGATACCCGACTTGCCCGTAGGCATAGGCAAAATTTTCAAACCGCTGGGCCGGATCGTGGATATATTTAGCCGTTTTATACAGACCGCGCACTAAGCGCTCCCCACCGCGCCGAAACTGCCCCACCCCCGA
>JBCCRZ010000283.1:0-7488 GCA_039200855.1 Cyanobacteria bacterium P01_D01_bin.44
AGGCAGACACTGAGCAGGCAGGAATAGGCAGCTCGGGTGAGATAGCCTGAAGTGTCATAGGCACGTTCTGCCTACTCTGCCTTTGAGTTGCCTAATAGGCTGCCTGCTCGACTGCCTACCAGGTCGTCGGGGGTGACAGTTCGGGTGGAATAGCCCAGGATTGCGATCGCAACCACACACAGCAGCGAGATCGCAATCCCAGCCGCCACCCGTCCAGATTGCTCACGGGCCTTTAGTCGGTAGAGCCGCTGCCGGATGGCAAAAAAAGGGCGTCTACATCGACAGCAGGCAGGGCTTTGCCAAAATTGGGCACCGTAAAGGCTCCAAACTCAAAGCGTTTGGGCTGGACCGGGGTTAAGCGGCTCACCAGGGCATGCTCAAAATAGGTGCCGTCAATGAGTTCTTGGACAGCTGGGGTGGCCGCATCAGCTAAGGCGTCAAACTCTTGACGGGCAGTGGCAACCGAGGTTTTGAGGCTTTTTGCCTGCTGGGTGGCGGCGTTGTTGATGCCGGTCGCCAAGGCTCCAGGTTGAGCGGTTGCACTGGCTTTAGATTTAGGACGCTGAAAGCCCTGGCCTCGGGTGCTTGAGGGGCCATTAACGTCTTGCTTGAGTTGCTCAAGCTGCTCTTTGCTCACTTGCATGGGTTTGTTCCTCCGTGAGTTGAATTAAGTACTGTTTGAACTTTTTGGCCGCAGTGCCCCGCTTACAGATGCGTCGAAAGGCCAGCCAGGTCACCAACATCGATAGGTCGTTGGCGGTGTAGGTGGCTTTGTAGATGCCACTGGCCCGCAGACGGCAAACGTCTTTGATCCAGTCATAGAGAGTCGTTGAGGCAATGGTTTGGTTCGTCATCGACGCCAGCTTCTCCCTGAGTGCATCAAACGAATACTCGTCAGAAACCGGAATGGTGATAGTGATGGTCTCAAAGGTTTTCATGGGCTGTCTGCGGAATTTAGAACCCGCGAAAATCGCTGAAAGCGTTATCAGCAATCGGGTGCGGTAAACTGCGGCTCAAATACGACTCGGATGCGCCCGCAGCGCGATCGCATCCGAGTCGTATCAATCGGGCTAAAAAATCGCTGCCAGCTCAGCAGCCAATAGATGAGCTGGGATTAAGCGGACTGAGCAAACTCAATCACGGTTGCCCCAAACTCTGAAATCTGATCAAACGAGAGTTGCTGGTGATGGTCTACCCGTTCACCATTGAGGTCGAGTAGTGGGGCTAGGCGGCTACTGAGTAAAGCGGCTGTGTCAGATAGCGAAGTGTGTACCTGTTGCCAAAACTTAGCCGCTTCAGGATTTCGGCAAGCCTCAGTACAGATTTCGATGATCTCATTGAGCCCGGCCAGGGCGGATAGCTCAGCTTCCCAGATAGAAGCTTCTTTGGGGCCGACATAGGCAAGATCCAGGGCGATCAGGTTACGCGTGATCGCATCCAGGTCTGGGATGGATTCATAAGGGTGCATAATTTTAGAGTTCCTTTCTAAGGGGACAGAAGCGGCTTGCAGGCTTTCTCAGGGCAGAACAAGCCGCTTTTTCAATGCTTGCTTAACGCTAACATAAATATATGCGATAAGCATAATTTTATGCTAATCCACTTTAGCAGTAGTGATTGGGCTTAGGATTATGTGCGTAGCTGTCTCAGCAAAGTCGAACCAGTGGTTAAGCGCGTGACTGTCACTATCGAAGATGACGTTTATGAATATCTAGAAAAAAGGGCCACAGATGAAACTCGTACAGTCCCCAATCTGCTGGCTCATCTGGCAGCTACAGCAATGAAAGAGTCTGGAGAATCCCAGGATCAGCAAACAAAAGGCAACCAGACAAAGCCTTAACCATTGCACCTATCCATATCTCAGAAAATACTTTTCTCATGTTGGCAATCTAGAAAGCCAGGGTGCGATCGCATCTACTCCACATAATTTGCAATAGTCATTCGTGTCACTTTTTTAATGTTTATAAAAAATGACACGAATGAAGTCAAATCATCAGTTGAAAAGTGAGATCGCAAAGCCTTACTTTAGGAAAATCGCACCCCTTGATCCCGTTCAAGACAGCTGACCCGCTCGAATATCAGGCGATGACAAATCTGCCCGACTATTGGATTCCGTTGGTGCCAACGAAGAGGGCGTTTGAAAACCGGAGAACGACCAGCGCTTTTTTGTGCGTGAGCTGCAAGCAGAAGCACCAGACCCCGTGGGCAAGCTACTAAGCCAGCGAGATCGCTTCCAGGTCCACGAAGAAGAGATTCCCTATGAGAGCGTACAGGTTGATCGTGCCTATCAGCTGACCCGCTGGTACGACGGTCGCCGCGCTCTGTGGGTCGGTCGTCACAAACGCACAGGCCAGGGGTAAGTACGCAGTCATTTGGAGTTTGATACTTCACAGGCAACGCGTGAAGTCTGTACCAATCATGACTAGATCATCTATACTCTTATTCCAAGAGAACCGACAGAATGGTCTACCCTCAAGCGAATGCTCCAAACTGGACAGCTCGTCCCAATCAGATTCAAAGACCGCGAGTTTCAAGCCATCATTATTGATCCCGATGGCCTCGGTGTCGGTCGGCCCACTATCGGACTGGGCTATCGCGGCATGAGTCGCCACACAGATGTCCCCATTGCAACCCTGGTTCAGCGCGTCGTTGACATCCCGTCAGAGGGTGATCCAAATAACGCCGGGAAGTTCTTGAAACTCCCATCTGGCAAGATGTTTAGGGTGATCCAAATAGAGGCCATCGACGGCAATACCTACCAGGTGATCGAAGCCTCTGAATGGGTTGAGCTGGCCAAAGACTGGGCTCAAAAC
This sequence comes from Cyanobacteria bacterium P01_D01_bin.44, assembly GCA_039200855.1. GTDB lineage: Bacteria > Cyanobacteriota > Cyanobacteriia > Phormidesmidales > Phormidesmidaceae > SIO4C1. The sequence continues at coordinate 2,811 of JBCCRZ010000283.1, forward strand.
CCTGGTCGCTTACGCACAAAAGCGAAGAATGGACTGATTGAGTTTTTGGCCTGGTTTGCCGCTGAAGGCCTGTACGCCGAAGCCTACACCTTTCTCAAGCAGACCTATACCCGTGAGGATAGTGAAATTATCCAGCAGTGGCTGGTCTCTCGAGAAGCCGGTAAACCCTACCGCAAAGATTGGGCATATGCGATCGCAGACAAAGGCGGCCCCAACCCCTACAAATATGGGAAATGGACGAACTACGTTTATAAAGGGCTTTTCGGTATGGATGCGGCCAAAATAAAAGAAATTTGGGAGTCTCCGGTATCTGGCTCCCGCCACGTTGCCCGCAACTACATACCAGAATCCGTCGGACTAGAGATGGTCGCTTACTGTGAAAGGTTGTTGGCTGTCTTCGACCTGGATGATCTTGAGCGTGCCCACGATGAGGCCATTCGAATGACCCAAATGAAGTTTCGACAGCGCCTCGATTCTGACCGACTGGGCGGTTAGGTTGGGGGTGATCCAATTAGCGCTAAAAAAGCGCTGAAAGCTCCCCATAGAGAAGTCTTAAGGGTGATCCAAAAGAGCCTACGCCCTGGGCAAACCTATGGGCTGGCTACCCTGAATCCTGGGTCTGTTGGGTTAGATAAATCAGCCACTGCTGCTTTTGGGATGGCGTCAGCTCAACCAAAGACGTCACCTGAAACTGCTCACTCAGCACCTCACGAATCCGCCAGGCAGACCACTGCAAACGAGCAAACTGCTTTGCGATCACAACCCCTTCTACGAGCTCTGCCCCGTCCCCCCCATCAGGCATCCTTTCTAGCAGCTGCTGCACCGCTGTCGGCAGAGCCAGCAACCAGCGCCCGGCCTCTGCCATCAAAATTGGGTCCCAGGAGCGCACAAACTCACCCATTCGATTTAACACCTCATGTTGCTGAGTCTGCTGAAGGTGGATTTGATGGGCTTGATATTGGAGATCACAGGTCTGCTGATGCTGCGATCTGACTTGATTGAGCTGAGCCCGAATACAATCGCGCACCGACTCAACAGAATTACTACCCGCCTCTTCAATTTGGGGCGGCTCTAGATCCTGAGAAAACCCGCCAGCCAAGACATTACTATCTATGGGGGATAATAAGCTTGTAGGATTGGCAGCGTTAGTTGCGCCCCCAGCGCAATCTAACCTGCTATCCGTATTTTGAAGGTCGGGAGTTTGAGAAACGGGTTCAACATTCCTTTCGACATTGTCACTATTAGAACTTTCCAGCAAATTTTCAGGATGCCAGAGATAACGATAGCGATATAGGGAGGCTCCACCGATCCCATATTCCAGCAATGCCTTAAAGCGAGCCGTTGCCTTTGCCGGGAATTGATCTTTTATAATTAAGATAGCCACTGCCTGCTTAATCTTTTCTTGGGTGGCCTGGGCTCTTTGGTGATTCCAATTAGGCCTATCTACAGCATCTAAAGAAACCTCGGCCTTAGCTTTATAACGACCCCGCTGTTGGCCATAGGGAAAATAGTGACTGGCCTCAACACATCTGGCCCATTCAGTTGCGCGATCATTAATTTCATGCTGATGGCGGCACCACTCTTGATAACCGGGCAGTGAGGTTGCTGTTTTGACAATTGCCTCAACTAAAGCTTCTCCGACCAGGGGGTCGCCTTGATGGGTCACATGCTGAAAGATATAAGCCCGCATGGCAATACGACCCAGCAACCGATTTGTTTGCCCATAGCCTGTCCAACCGGTTTCGATTTCTGCGTTGAGATCCCCAAGAAATTTATCGGCTTTGGTAGAGATATAGGTATATCGGTGCTGATGTTGTTTAACAATGCGCTCAAGGAGATGGGTGTCAAGGACATTGCGATCTCGACAATGTTGCCAATGGTTCACAAACGCATGTTCATTGCTCCAGACCGGCTCCAAGTCTGCATTGAGTAAATAAGAATCTTGCTGTAGAGGTAACCGATGAGCATTAAATAAGCTCAGCTTGCCCTGGGGTGTATAAGCTCTGGCATTGGGAAAAACTTCTAGTTGCCCCGCCTTTAGCGCAATCCCCTTACTTTCAAGTAATCGAATGATCCCGTGTCCGAGCTGCCAAGACGCATAGGGCTTCTCAAACGGAAAATAGACGTGGATCCCCCCGCTCTTGCTGGAGGTACAAATGAGATGGCTCACCAGACCAATGTCTTCAAAGATTTCTACGATGCGAGCAAAGGCATGGGGATAATATTGAGGATGGTAAGTACTCCCCTTATCAATATCCAGTAGGCAGTACTGAGTTTCTGCGCCAAATCTGACCCCATACAGAAAGTTACCGTGGCGAATTAAACGATCTGATAAGGGATGGCGACTCTCGGTTTGCCACTGGGGGCGTTGCTCTGGTCCAGGGTAATTGGCATAAATGTAGTCGTAACGATGGGGAAACAAAGAGAGGAACGCATCGCGACTCTCTTTGACATACGTAAAGGAGGACGTGGCCGCTAAAATAGCGCACCTCCTCGGTAAAAAATTGCACCAAAAACTGACAACTCTGGCCAACGCAAGCCAGAATTGCTACTATACACAGACATACACAAATTTGCCCACAGCTGTGGGTCTTGTGGAAATACAAAAGCTCTTTGCAAACTGTGGAAGGTCGTTGAAGAGCTTTTGTTCTTTTAAAGGAAGCTAGATCATCAACCTAGCTTTTTGACACCTACACAACTAGTGCACGTGTTTCAATGGGCAGAGGTTAACACCGTTGTGACCCAGCCTCAAGAGCCCAAAATCAGAGATACGCTAAAGTTACAGAACATAGATACGTCAAAGTTACAGGCCAATCTATACGCCAAAGTTATAGGCTATTTTAGAAAACATACGCTAAAGTTACAGGCCAACCTATACGCCAAAGTTATAGGCTATTTCAGAAAACATACGTCAAAGTTACAGGCCAATCTATACGCCAAAGTTATAGGATAAATCCTGAGATCGGCTTGATTTCTGAAAATAAAACTGATGATTTCAGAAAATATACGTCAAAGTTGCAGGGCAATCTATACGCCAAAGTTACAGGCTATTTTAGAAAATATACGCCAAAGTTGCAGGGCAATCTATACGCTAAAGTTACAGGCCATTTCAGAAAATATACGCCAAAGTTACAGGCCAATTCATACGCCAAAGTTATAAGTAAGTTGCTTAAAAATATACGCTAAAGTTACAGGGTTTCCGGTTTGGATAAACGCCTCTATGATGTAAGCCAAACCTGCCCAGAGCCCGATTGAGTGAGTTCATCTGAAACGGCATCTTTCCCAGTTGATGGTCAATTGTTGCGTGTCTTGCCGCGTGCCGGGGCATCGGTGCGTAACCCCGATGTCAACTTGCCGGTGCTTCGATCCGATGGCGAGAACTACTACTTGGAAATGCGGGTTGACCCAGATCCCGATGAAGTTAGCGAGGTCGCATTAACCCGTCGGATTCCCTTAGAGGATCTGTCCGTTGATGAATGGGAAGAACTCAAGGATCAATATGATCGTCTAGATCTTGCTACCTATCTGGGAGAAGGGATTAAAGGGCTAGAAAAAATCCAGGACCGTCGGATCCAACGATTGATTGCGGCCTTGCTGACTTTTCTGAACCCTCGGCAAGTTTCCATTGTGCTCTACCTGTACCGAGCCGCAGCCCAGCATAGTAATCGCGCCACAGTTAACTTTCGCTCCAATGATTTACTCGAGGCGATGGGCTATTCGCGCACCAAGGACGGTGGGTATCCGTCAAAGCTGAGATCTCAGCTGCACCGTGACTTGATGGCTCTGCACAGGACTGAACTGGTGTTTGCCCAATCCCTGCGTAAGGGCGATAGCCTCGGCGCTAAGGTCACAATTAAAAGTGTTTTGCGGATCAAAGAATTTGAAGTCGATAATGTCCCCCGCGACTTTGACCTCGATAAGGCCGCTGACTATACCTATGAATTGGCCGATGCCTATACGGTCAGTCTGGAGTTTTTTGAGGGACCGACCCGCACAGGGGACTATGTCTTGTTTGCCAACAGCATTGAGATGACCCAGCGGCTGGGCAGCAGTGCTAAGCATGACTATAAAACGAAGCTGCTGATTTATCTGGCCAGTCGATTAAGGTGGGATACCCCCGAGGATGGTCAGTACTTGACCATCTCCAAACGCTACCTGTTCAAAAACCTGGATCTGCTCGGCAGCAACTCAGCTCGGAATAATCAAATTTTCTGGCGAACTGTGCAAGAACTCCAAGAAGGTGGCTACTTAATCGGTGCTCAGGAATTGCCCGGTAAGCGGAAAACAGCTTCTGTTCAGTTTCAAATTAATCCAGACATGATTAAGGCCCATGCGAATAACTAAGAGAGAAGATTGTGTAAATTGTGAGCTTGGCATCATCTGAAAAACCACGAACCAAGGCTTACTCAGATATATCCTTGTTTTAGCGACAGGTACCTTGCTTATAGGATTATCCTTTCCCTCATTCTTGACGAGTACCCAGGACCATTCATCAACAGAGCTAGGTCAAGTAAGGGATCTGCAAATAAATAAGATGCCCTCAGACTGGAACAATCTTGATATCCCATTTGGGCAAAGATTCAGAGCGCAACCACTGTTGTTTGTAAGGTTCTAACTCATCATCCGGTACGGTGATCTTCTTTTCATAGGTGCCCTCAACTAAGTGAACCAACGGCTC
>JBCCRZ010000284.1:0-7471 GCA_039200855.1 Cyanobacteria bacterium P01_D01_bin.44
TCTCGATTAGAACGCGGTTTTCGCTTAGCCATCTCAACACCCTTGCATCATGGATGTACTGTGGCTTGGATCTAACCCTCTGAAAATAAGTATCTCTACTCATTGACTTATCTGCCAAAACTTTAACCTGTCACAGATGGGCGCAGCTTAAATGACCGGCTTTATTTCCTGACCACCTGAGTCAGCAGGCGTATTTACCATCTTTTTAATAAATAAGATGAGAATCCCCGCTATGTTTGCTACGATTGCCCCTATGCTGCTTGCTTCAGGTTTCTGACACACGTACTGAATATGGATTATTGGGAGTTTCTTATCCAGCAAGAAGGCGACCGGACCTGGTTACCCCTTGAAACAAAACAGGTAGAAATTTTGGAAGGGCGGTATCGCATCGCTGCCCATACCAGCCATAAAAACGCCCCTGTTGATGTCAGAGTCAGTCAGCTGATGACCGCTGAGATGCCGCCTCGACGCCGGGTGCGCAAGCGTCGCAGTCAGACAAACGAGAATGGATTGATCATTATCTTTCCCTATATGCAGCTCCAGGCAGGACACTGGGAAGTCACCTGTAGCACAGCAAACGTCATGGATGACCTGCTGGGGGGGGGATGGCAGTACAACGTACATTTGCAAGTCTTACCCCGGGCCGAAGATGACTGGGACCCCAACTGGTCAAGTCGTGAAAAAATGCTCGGCAAGTCACCGGACGAGGAACCTGACCTGGAAGCTCAGCAAGTGGCTGAGTCAATCTCTCAGCAAATGGTCGATGGTTTGTTCCAGGGGATCGACGATCAGATAGAGCCCGTTGCGGCCTCAACCCCCCCCCCCGATCCAGCGACAGCAACAGAAGCACCACGCTATTACGAATTACATCTAAGGCAACAGGCCTATATGGCTGAGCACAATCAAAACCTTGCCTTAACGGGGCAGGTCTTATCTCCCAATACTGATGAGCCCGCTAAACAGGTTGACGGTGAGCTGTGGGTGCAGCTACGAGATCCCCAAACAGCCTATGTGGTCTTTGAAGTTCAGAAATCGCTCCAAATTTTGCCTCATCAACCCACCGACTTTACCTTTGAGTTAAAGCTGCCTGACTATATTCAAGATGTCCAAACCCGTGTTTTAGTAGGCGAGTTAGCCATATTTGATCGTCAAGATCCGATTGCAGCACTGGCGTCAACGATATTTACGCTCACCCTGGGATTGTCCCAGCTGCTAGACCGATTAGCCAACACGACCCAGGATCCGGCTGCCGACCTCTTGGAAGAAACCTTTGAAGAGGAGGTATCGGTCTATCCGGGTTCGACCGAGCCCTTTAGCAAGCCCTCGGAAACCCCCTCTACGCTCATTTCTCCCGATTTGCCGCTGACACCCCCCAAGGTAAAAGTGCTGGTGCCCTCCTTGGGCCTCACCCTGCCACCTCAAATCCATCAGTCAGACGGAGAACCAACGCCCTCAGATCGAACCCCAACGCTGCCCAGCTTTCCTCCTCGAGACAAGCCCCCTGAGCCTGCCCCTACTACTCCAAACATCGCTGACGCAGAAACAGAAGCTATAGAAAGCCCCATCCCCCCCCCGGTACAAGCGGGTGAGGCGCTGCTACATGAAGAGCACACCCCCCCCCTGTCACATTTAGACATCGAGACCGCCCCAGACAGCGATCTGCAGCCCACCCACCTGGCTAACGACTTATTCACCGACAGTGGCACACTCCAGATGCCAGCCCTGTTTGAGAGTCATGGCATTGATGACGATGACCTCGAAGCCGATTTGGTTGCCGCTGCCTTAGACGACGATGGTTTAGCGACGCCCTTCGAGACACAAGATGTAACCCTTGAGCTAGATCCCCCAGATTTATTCTTTGAGGAAGAAGAGAGTTATCACCAACCGGCCCAGGAAGATCAGCTGACGGCCTCTTTTCAGTCACTCAAGCTACAGGAGCGGTTTTGGCACAAGCTGACCTCGCTCACCTTGGAAGATCATCAAAAAGCCGCGGACTTAAAAGCAGGCATGCATGCAGCTGGGGTTGCCGAGACTCAGACTGCTTCCCAGCCCACCGCCCAGGTCAAGGAGACCGTAACCCAGACAGCAGCGCCAGACAGTGAACACGCTGACTTGTCAGCCCAAGAAGTCGTGATCTACGAAGAAAGCACCCCCGTCGCGCCCTCGATTAAACCCGCAGCCCCATCGTCCAACCCTCAAGACCTGTCAGAGCTGCCCATTTTACCCACACCGACCCTAGAGGTGCCTAACCGGGAACTGACCGCCGGGGAAATGATCTCCATCGGTATTCGGTTGGCCCCCAATGGCAATCGCCCCTACGTTAAGGTTTGGATGAACGATCTGCAAACTCGAACTCTGATTGAAGAACCTCGCTTACTCATGCATCTCACCCCCAATGATCGGGGAGAGCTCGAAACCTACATGCGGGTGAAGGTGCCACGGGGCTGTCTGGATTTGCAAATTGCTGCGATCGCAGTCGATATGACCACCTTGCAAGAAAGTCGCAAGAGCGTTGCCAATCGCCGAGTTATCCCGGCTAATATGCCGAGCCTCTCCTGGGAAGAGTTTGAGGTGTAGTCTCTGCAAAGCTAGTCTTCTCAAAAATAGCCTCCGCAAAGCCAGCCTTCGCAAAAATAGCCTTCGCAAAATTTGTATACAAATGCCATATGGCATCCCAATTCACAGTAGGCTTAGTTTATTAAGTCTTAACCATCGTTAAGGCAGTAGACGTTAATCTGGAGAGCTAAGAAACTCATATGGATACATCGCTTTTGCCTCAGGTCATGGTCCCCATCGTTGCCATCCATGCCTTTGCTTTTATGATTGCTATGTTCCTATATGTGGAGCAAGAAGAAACCACCTAGTCAAACATCTAACCCTGAAAGCATACCCCCAAAAACAGCAGAGGCTCGGCGATTTTGCCGAGCCTCTGCTGTTTTTTGCTTTAATCGCCAACAGAGCTACCCCTAAACGGCAGACCCAACGCCAGCATAAGCACCATAGAAAAACAATCCAACCACAACCAGCACACCCGTGCCCGCTACGGTAGCCACAATCCATAAGGGAATCCGGCCATTTTGAAACATTGATTTATCTCCTAATCACCAAAAGCGTTCTATATTCAGAAAATCAACCGGCTCAATCTTTAGTTAAAGAAGTAGCTGGAAAATAAAAGACCCGTTACAAAAATCAGCAGCAACCCTAAAAACAGGGAGGTGCGGTTGAGTTCGACAGGTTGCTTATTCGGGTTTGGGGTTCTATCCACGGATTCCTCCTAGCGTTGAATAAATTGCATAGCCGCGATCGCCCCCAAAAAGAATACGGAAGGAACTGCCAGGGCATGTACCGACAGCCAGCGCACCGTAAAAATGGGGTAAACGATGGGTTCGTTTGGGTTTTGACTGGTCATAGGGTGACTCCAAATTCAAATCGATGGCATCAAATAAAAACGAAAGAGCGCTTAGCTACTTAGCCAAAAACTCGTCGATCTGCTGCTTTGCCTCAAAACGCTCCTGCAAAATCGGCGTGTTTGCCTGGTTATTGGGAAAGTATTCATTGGGCCGAGGTGTCCCAAACGCGTCGTAGGCCAGACCCGTGGACACAAATAGCCAGCCCGCAATAAACAACGCTGGGATCGTGATGCTGTGGATAATCCAGTAGCGAATGCTGGTGATGATATCGGAAAAAGGTCGTTCGCCAGTTGTACCTGCCATGTCACAGTCTCCTCTTTAACAGCAAATTAAGCTTTGTATCTATCATAAGGAACAGGGGATATCCCTCACAAGCAAAACAGTTGGTAAACTTCTCAGATTTTCTGATTTGCCTTTACTTTGCCTCTACATTTAGTCACAACATCAGACGACAGGCTCAGCCGCCTCGCCTTTGTAACGTAGCAGGTAGCCCCGCTGACCCAAGACAAACCCTTGGTCTGGGCTCAAAAATTTAACCCGGTACAAATTTGTAGGTACGTCTGAAATCGGTTCATCCTTGAGCCAGGTTTCGCCGCCATCAAAGCTGGCAATCAGATTGCCGCTGCCCCCGGCCACCCAAAGCTCATCGGGGGTCCGATAGGCCAGATCAAGCAAGCCCCAGCTCGTAGAGACCTCGGGATTAATGGGTTCGCCCCAGGCTTCATAATCACTCGCGGATTCGCCAAACTGCATCTGCCCGCCCCGAGCCAATAGCCAAAGCGTACCGTCCGTGGCAAAGCCCATATTTTGGAGACGCTTTGAGTTCTCACGGTTATGGGGTTGCCAGGTGCGCTGCCCAGGTACCCAGGTGGAGTAAAAATTACCTCGAGATGAGACCGCAACGTAGCGACCGTCATCGTTGCGCAGCATATTGCGCACCACCCCCACAGCCGCTTCTACCATCGCCTTCCAGTTGCGTCCGCCGTCTTCGGTGAGATAAATCGCCCCGATGTCAGTGGCCAGCTCTGCTTGATTTTTGCCCAGGGCGGTCACCATCAGGGGAGAGCCTGGTAGCTCAGCACTCAGGGGGATATTGGACCAAGACTGGCCGCCATCGGTGGTGTGTAAAAGCACGCTCGGTAGACCCGCAACCCAGCCATCGTCACCGCTAAAACTCACCGAGGTAAAGGTGAACTTTTGGTCGTCTAGATCGAGGGTGCGAGTCTCCCAAGAGCGCCCCCCATCTACGGTCTCTAAAAGCGTGTTTTGACTGCCAACCACCCAACCGTGGTCACGGTCAATCATGGCGATATCCGAGAGAGCCGCCTCCGACTCTAGCGAAATCACCTCCCACGGATTTTGCTCCAGCGATGGCAGAAAAACGCCGCTGCAGCTAGCTGCCAAAATTGCGATCGCAATCAGCATCACAACTTTTCTCAAAGGGGCTAAAACCGTTCCCATGACTATATCCATCCAGGCTGAATCAGTTAAACATCGAAAAACACAAACAGGCCTGTCAAACCCTTAACGCAGGCCGTACAGGCTCATAAAAAACAAGAAAGCAATTCCCAGAGCCCCAAAAATCAAAATATTTTTTTGACCCGGTGTCAGGGTATTCACCCCCAGCCCATAGCCCAGGTTTTCCTTGAAGCCTGACGGAGTCCCTTTGGGGCCAACATTGCTAAATTGGCGCTTACGCGCACCACAGACCGGGCAGCGCCAATCCTCCCCCAAATCTTCAAAGGGGACTCCCGCTGCAATCCCCCCCTGAGAGTCACCTTTAACCGGCTCATATACATAGCCGCAGGCTCGACACTCATGACGGTCCATTTCCTGGGGAGTTAACGGTGCGGCAGGCGTTTCAGCTGAGGACTCACCGTTAGGCGCGGCTGATTGATCGCCAGCATTTAATTCAGAAGGATCTAACTCGGTATTCATTGGGGATATTCATTGGGTTTTTTGTAGGTGCGGTCTGACAAAACCAACTAGAATAGTTTAGGTACGTGTAAACAATTATTACATAAGCCGTCCCCCTTTCTCATTTTGATGAGACGGGTCTCTGGGCTAGGCTTAGCCTGGCAAGACGACTACAATAAATCGAGTAGGTTAAGGTTTAACGTGTTTGTTTTAAGTGGCTACGAGTATTTTCTGGTCTTTTTATTGATATGCAGCTTAATCCCTGTTTTGGCACTCACCGCCTCAAAGCTTTTGAGACCCGTGGGGACGGGGGCTGCCCGACGCACCACTTATGAATCCGGCATGGAGCCCATTGGTGGTGCCTGGATTCAGTTCAACATTCGGTATTACATGTTTGCCCTGGTCTTCGTCATTTTTGACGTGGAGACCGTTTTTCTATACCCCTGGGCAGTCGCTTTTAGCAAACTTGGGCTGTTAGCATTCGTCGAAGCTTTGATTTTTATTGCAATTCTTGTGGTTGGTCTAGTCTACGCCTGGCGTAAAGGAGCATTGGAATGGTCATGAATCCTACTTCGAGCAGTCCCCTAGTTGGGTCCGATGAGCGGATTATGAATCCGACGGCCCCGCCTACCGTTACCCAGGACCTGTCTGAAAACGTCATTCTTACCACCGTTGACGATTTGTACAACTGGACCCGGCTATCGAGCTTATTCCCGCTGCTCTACGGCACGGCTTGCTGCTTTATCGAATTTGCGGCGTTGCTAGGGTCTCGCTTTGACTTTGACCGCTTTGGGTTAGCCCCCCGGTCGAGCCCTCGTCAGGCCGACCTGATTATCACCGCGGGAACGATCACGATGAAGATGGCACCGGCCCTGGTGCGCCTTTATGAGCAAATGCCCGAGCCCAAATATGTGATTGCCATGGGCGCTTGCACCATCACTGGCGGTATGTTTAGCGTTGATTCTCCTTCTGCGGTGCGAGGTGTGGATAAGCTAGTTCCGGTGGATGTTTATATTCCCGGCTGCCCGCCCAGGCCCGAGGCGATCTTTGACGCCATCATCAAGCTGCGCAAAAAGATTGCCAATGAGTCAATGCAAGAGCGCGGTGCCCTGCAGCAGGTTCATCGCTACTACACCCGCGACCACAAGATGAAGGTCGTCGAGCCCATCTTGACCGGCAAGTATCTCGACTCAGGCACCTGGGAAGCGCCCCCCAAGGAACTCACCGAAGCCATGGGCATGCCTGTCAACCCGGCTTTGGACGAGGTCAAGGAGGAAGTCACCAATGGCTGAAGAAGACGTCAAACCAACCTCAGACACGACTGATGCAGCGGCAAACTCGGAAGAGACCGGTGCCATTGTCGAAGCAGGCCCAGTCTCAAGCTGGCTCAGCGAACAAGGGTTTAGCCACGACAACCTGGACCGCGATCACCTCGGCCTAGAGGTGCTAAAAGTGGATGCGGCCTTCTTGATTCCGTTTTGTACGGCGCTCTATGCCTACGGATTTAACTACCTGCAATGCCAGGGGGCCTATGACGCTGGCCCAGGGCAGCCGTTGGTGAGCTTTTACCAATTGATTAAAGTCAGCGATAATGCCGACACCCCTGCAGAAGTCCGCATCAAAGTCTTTTTGCCCCGAGATAACCCCAGAGTGCCCTCGGTGTATTGGATCTGGAAGTCCGCCGACTGGCAAGAACGCGAAAGCTACGATATGTATGGCATCTTTTACGAAGGGCACCCAAACCTCAAGCGCTTGCTGATGCCTGAAGACTGGGTGGGCTGGCCCCTACGGAAAGACTACATTTCGCCCGACTTTTACGAGTTGCAAGACGCGTATTAAAAAGGCGAAAGGGGAAGGGCGAAGGGCGAAAGGTTGTTTATTCAGCGCCAGGGTTACTCCTTAAGGTTCTGATGATGGCTACTGGCACAAGCTAATCCTAGCCTTCGCCTTTTACCCTTCGCCTTGCCCTCGTCGCTAAAATTTGTATTTTTGTTGCGTTTTGTAAAGCAATCTGAACTGTTTCCCTGTCTCACTTAACAAAATTGTTGCATTCAAAATGTGGCGACTGGATTTATGCGATTATTGGACGCAGTGAAATATTAAGACTTCCCAGTCTTACGGGCTGTCCAATCTTAAATAGGAAA
>JBCCRZ010000285.1:0-7428 GCA_039200855.1 Cyanobacteria bacterium P01_D01_bin.44
ACCCCACCGCCCAAACAATAGGCGTAGACAAGGCGCTATCAGGTGAAGGTTCGATAGTACGATGCTGTGGACATTAACAAGAGCAGTAGAATAAATATCATGTTTCATTTCGAAAAAGAGTATAATCTAAAAAATAAAACGGTTGAACTCACTCCTCTGCGTGAAGAACACGAATCTGAATTGTTCTACGTGTCAAACAGTAAAGAGATTTGGAGGTTTTTCACTGAAAAGGGCTTTGGTCGAGAAAACTTCAGGTCGTACATAAAAAACGCTCTTCAGAAACGTGAAGAGAAAGTTGAATACCCTTTGGTAATAAAAGACTTGCGTGCCAATAAACTAGCAGGAATGACTTTTGCTGTCGATGACAGACCCCGGCCTCGAGTTTATCGATCTACTGTTTGAGGCGGTCTCAGCCTTTGCCACAGTGGGGCTCTCTACCGGAATTACCGCCGATCTATCCGTGCTGGGTCAGATGGTTTTGATTGCCACGATGTTTATCGGACGGGTCGGCATTTTGCTCTTGATGGCAGCCCTCCTAGGAGACCCCAGCCCCAGCATCATTCGCTATCCCGAAGAAGATTTGCTAGTGGGTTAGTCCTGTGTCAATCGCAAACTATTGTCTAGATGATGAAATGCCAGTAATAAATTAGCCTGAGTCCAAAGCAACGGTGTGACATCATTAGGGACATACTGGCCATTTTCTAGATAGTAAAGCTCAGGACACTTGAATCCTCCAAAGGTTGAATCCTCAGCAGTGAGCTGACCCAAAGCACGATTAAAGTAAAGGACTTGCTGGTCAAGATAGGTGGGGTCACCCGTGGCTTGATATTTCAGCCCAAAAATGACGGAAACAATCGGATCAAAGATGCACCATTGCGCCTCTTCGCCTTCTGTGAGCAAAGCATCTCGGGCAGACATATCATCGCTAAAGTCAATCGTCCTCGTCTCGGGAGATAGCTTTGTCTTGTAGTCCGCCGCCCAAAAGGAATCTCCCAGATATCGTTTAATGCCGTAATCACCTTGCAGATGGGTGATCACATTCTCCAAAATCTGATCAGCCATTACACCCTCCACCACCGTCAGGGGGTAAATCAAGAAAAGCAAGGCCGCATCATATTGTCTGGGATTAGCAGGTTGAATGCACTCCGCGGGCAGAATCTGATCTAACGCAGCACGTCCCTGACAAATTAAATCATCCAATACCTCAACGGTGACTGTCTGTCCGTCAAAGGCAAAGGCCTGATAATCAACATCTGAGGTTGCGATCGCATGTTTGAATAAGGTCAGCCCAGCGACTACAGCCCCGATGCTAGACGCTTCTACTTTTCGAGATTCTTCCCAATGGCCGCTGTCCTCATCTTCCCAATAGCGAATGGCTTGGAAATATAGCGGGAAAAGCGCTAACAGTTGGCAATGGTCAGCGCTCAACCTGAAGTCCCCCGACAGCGTGAGCTGACAAACAAACCAAACAAAATAACCCAGGGCATCATTTTGGGCATGGGCCCAGGCTTGATCGAGTTCTTGCAGCGTCTGTCCGTTAAATCGAACATGAGGCCGCTCCATAACAGATTCAGGTGCATGGCCTGCACGAATAGTGGTTTCTAATCGGCCTCGAGACTGGTTGAAATATTGCAGCAAAGTCTCAATGTTTTTGACGGCGATACCTTTTTCGCCCACGACATAGTGGGCATGGGCTATGTGGATGTTATCTCTGACCCAGGCACTGGCATAGCCGGTATAGTCTGCATCCGCACTGGCTGATGCCGAAAAAAGCCCCGTCCCTAAGCAGGGAAAGTCAAAGGTTTGATGTCTCAATAGGGTCTGATAAATGCCCGTCAGCGATTTGAGACTGTAATGCCGCGATCGCAGCTGACGAATAGATTGATTATGAACAACCGACATAAAAAAAGGACACCCGGAGTGCAGGTGTCCTATCGCTACAGAGTATGATTCAAACTTGATAAGCCTGGCCTACTCAGCCGTTGCCAGCTCAGTGCTGCCGCGACGATTGCCACGAGTCAGGCTGTTAAAGAGCATCCGTCCGATGGCCTTGACCAAATTGCCTTCTAACTCTTGGAACAACTCCATGTTGATACCAAAAGCATCGTTAGCTTCTTCGACAATGCGATCGGCGGTGGCCTCATCTACCGGGGCGGCATCAATCGAGCTGCGATAGTTGTCCTTAAACCCCTTCTCATCGGGGATGGTGGGAAACTCGTAAAAGGCGACCCCATCGCTACCTGAGAGGTTCATCGCCCGCTGGGCAATATTCTTGAGGATTTGCCCACCGGAGAGGTCACCCAAATAACGAGTATAAGAATGCCCCACCAATAGCTCAGGTGCAGTATTGGCAATCTCACGAATGCGGTCAACATACTTTTGACCCGCAGGCGTGATGGCAATTTGAGCTTTCCAGTTAGGCCCATAATAATAAGTCAGATCTTCCTCAAGGGTCGCTTTGCGATGCAGCTCAGGAAAATAGATGGTAGAAACCACCGGATGATCCTTGTGGCGCTCTAGCTCCTGCTCCATTGCGTCGTAGACATAATAGAAATTGGCCACTAGTTTGCGATAAGACTTTTTCTCGACAACACCGCGCAAAAAACAGCGGACAAAGCCCACGTTTTCTGCCATAGTGTGTGCCTTTTTAGTGCCCTCACGGAGCTTGATTGCTAAATTGCTGCTCATACTAAATGCTTTGGGTTGATATGTCTTGCTTTGGTATGTTAGGCGCTGATCTAAAAAAACTTTTTATAGTTAGTTTAGACAGCTAAACTCTAAACGAAACCTAAAAACGGCCACAAAAGTTACATTAAACCGTTTCAATGAGCATTTGCATTACAAATTCTTAAATGTGAGTCCCCCGGCACAATGACTGCCCTCTGGAAAAAAGCGACTGAAAACGCTGTATTTTTTAGCCCAGGCAGCTTTGGGGGACCGCAATAAAACTCAAAGTTTTTGTTGCGAAATAAAATAGTCTTAATAAGTCTCAATATTTTGAAGGGTTTGTAGGACGCTTCATGGGTGATTTTCACTAAGGTTTTCAAGGCGTGCGATCGCACGCCCTACCCATGAATTAATCACCGAGTTATGGGCTGACCCCTCAGCCGATAAAGATTCAACCTGCTGACAGCGTCTTCTCTTCTAGAGAAATGGGGTTGTAGATTGTCTCATATTCAAAAATACGCTCGTAGTCGGTTTGCTTGATCAGCGACTGGTTGGATGACATTGCCAGTGAAGGTGCCTGGGTCAGTGTCACCACGCTGGTGAGTAACAATGCGGTTTCAAATCGCTTGCGGATTGTAATTGCAGCCATCATTTGCTTCACTGCCTCCATGTGTATAAACACAGCCTAGGCAGCGAAGGGGAATATGCCGAGAATGCTGACTCGCACTAGATTAAAACGTCCTTCCTTAACCTTCCTGATAAGAAACACCGCCAGACATGGGCTGATTCTAAATATCCAGGTCTGCCAGATTGAGCTTGGGTCCGTAGGTCTCAATAAACTCTCGGCGGGGGGCCACCCGATCGCCCATCAAGACTGTGAAAATCCGATCGGCTTCTGCCGCGTCTTCGATTTCCACCTTTTTGAGGGTACGGGTTTCGGGGTTCATGGTGGTGTCCCACAACTGGACGGGCATCATCTCACCCAGACCCTTAAATCGCTGCACATGGTACTTTGCATTCGCAGGTAGCTCATCAATGTGTTCTTGCAGTTCGCGATCGCTATAGCAGTAAGCGTGATTACGCCCCCGCTCCAGCTTATACAGCGGCGGGCAAGCGATATAGATAAAGCCCTGATCGACCAGATCGCGCTGATAACGATAAAAGAAGGTCAGCAGCAGCGTACGAATATGGGCACCGTCCACGTCGGCGTCAGTCATCAGACAAATGCGGTGGTAGCGAAGCTGATCAGCATTAAACTCTTCGCCTTTGATACCTAGCCCCAAAGCCGTAATCAAAGACTGAATCTCATTATTTTTGTAGATCTTGGCGTCGTCAGTTTTCTCAATGTTAAGGATTTTGCCGCGCAGCGGCAGGATAGCTTGAAATCTGCGATCTCGACCCTGCTTAGCACTGCCGCCCGCAGAGTCGCCCTCAACGATAAAAATTTCAGACTCACCGGGGTCACGGGAGCTGCAATCTGCCAGCTTACCAGGCAGTGTGGTTGACTCCAGTACCGACTTACGGCGCACCAGTTCACGGGCACGACGGGCCGCCTCAGCGGCATTAAACGCCTGAATCGCTTTCTCTAAAATCGAGTCGGCCACGCTGGGGTTAAAGTCGAGGTACTCTGTTAGCGTCTCGCCCACCAAGGAATCGACAATACCACGGACCTCGGTGTTGCCCAGTTTGGTTTTGGTCTGGCCCTCAAACTCAGGTTCTGGAACCTTCACTGAGATGACGCCCGTCAACCCTTCGCGGATATTCTCCCCAGCCAGGTTTGACTCGTTATCTTTACGCTTATTGCGCTTGCGGGCAATGACATTCATCGTCCGGGTGAGGACAGTCTTTAAGCCTTCGAGGTGGGTGCCCCCATCTACCGTGCGAATGTTGTTGGCAAAACCCAGTAGGTTATCCGAAAAGGCATCAATACACCATTGGAACGCGGCCTCTACTTGCACCCCGTCTTTTTCGCCCTGTACATAGATAATGTCGTCGTGGATGGGCTGCTTATCTTTATTAATATATTCGACGTATTCTTTGATGCCGCCTTCGTAAAAATATCTGGAAACGCGGGGCTTGCCATCTTTTTGCAGCTCCAGGCGGTTGTCTGTAAAGATGATATCGACCCCTGCGTTGAGATAGGCCAGCTCCCGCAGACGCCCCGCCAGCGTATCGTAGTCAAACTCAGTGGTCAGACTAAAAATCTGATCATCAGGCATAAACGCGATCTGAGTGCCGCTAGGGTGGTTGCCATCTTTAGATACCTGCAACTCAGCCATCGGCGCACCCCGCTCAAATCGCTGCGTATGTACCTTTTGATCACGCCATACCGAAACCTCTAGCCATTCAGAGAGGGCATTGACGACCGAGACGCCTACCCCGTGCAGACCTCCTGACACCTTATATCCGCCGCCGCCAAACTTCCCGCCTGCGTGCAGCACAGTTAGTACCGTCTCTAACGCAGACTTGCCTGTGCGCGGGTGAACATCGGTGGGAATGCCTCGCCCATCATCGGTGACGGTGACGGAGCCATCGGCATTAATGGAAATCTCAATGCTGCTACAATACCCAGCCAGGGCCTCATCGACGGAGTTGTCAACAACCTCGTAAACTAGGTGATGCAGACCGCGCGGGCCTGTTGTACCAATGTACATGCCGGGTCGCTTACGAACAGGCTCTAGACCTTCAAGGACCTGAATCTGCTCAGCACCGTAGTTGGTTGTCATGTAGCAATGTCTCCTGTAGTCGGCTTTTAACCGCGCTTAGCCATCAAAATGAAAAGATGCCCCAAGATTCTAGCACAAAGGGGTTACAAGCGATTGTGAAGGGATTCTGGAAAGCTTCTTAACGTGGGATGCATCGAGTATTTTTAAAGCTGATTTTTGAAGCCAGCTAAGCGAGTTCGCGTTTTTTGCAATTTAGTTCGTCCGTACCACTTCTTATTATAATTGCTGGACCCACAGCTGTGGGGAAGTCTGGGCTTGCCTTAGCGCTATCTGAACAGATGGACTCGGTGATTCTAAGTGCGGATTCGCGGCAGGTTTATCGGGAGTTTGATATTGGCACAGCTAAGCCGTCTGACTTAGAACGTCGGCAGGTACCTCACTATTTAATTGATATTTGTGACCCCACTGAGCCCCTGACGGTGGCTGATTATCAGCAGCGAACCCAGGAGATTTTAGCGCAAGTTCATGCAAAACGGCGAATTATTCCATTATTGGTGGGGGGCACGGGACTTTATATCAATGCGATCGCAAAGGGCCTCAAAATTCCTCGAGTAGCTCCGCAGCTGGGACTGCGCGCTCAACTAAACGACTTAGGCCAGCCCCAATGCTATGCCTTTTTGCAACAACTAGACCCCGTCGCCGCCCAGCGCATCCACCGCAACGATCAGGTTAGAACCCTCCGTGCGCTTGAGGTTTACTACGTCACCGGTCAACCGA
Organism: Cyanobacteria bacterium P01_D01_bin.44; assembly: GCA_039200855.1. GTDB lineage: Bacteria > Cyanobacteriota > Cyanobacteriia > Phormidesmidales > Phormidesmidaceae > SIO4C1. Next base: position 6,111 of record JBCCRZ010000285.1, read on the forward strand.
TTTCAGATCAGCAGGGCGAGAACCCACCGGGCTATCCGATCTTATATATGGGTCTAGATTGCGACGGGCTATATGACCGTATCGAGAAACGTACCCATCAAATGATAGAAATGGGCCTGGTGGAAGAGGTCAAGGCTTTAGTCGAAAAATACGGCGCTGAGCTGCCCCTTCTGAAAACATTGGGCTACGCAGAAATACAGACCTATCTCAACGGAGATATGGGGTTAGAAGATGCGATCGTGCTTACGGTGCAACACACTCGACAGTTTGCCAAACGTCAACGCACCTGGTTTCGCAAAGAGAAGTCGATTGAATGGTTCGATGCCGAGTGCCCCGAGCTATTAGATAAGGTGTGGCAGCGGGTACAGGCTTTCTTGAAAACTTGAGTAAACTGAAGCTAAGGAGGTGAGTTGACATGGTTAATACGCTACCGACACCCTCAACCCTAACCACTAATACCTGGGTAGAAACTACCTGGGATGAGTTTTTAGTATTCGCAGAACATCCAGAACTTAAAAAAGCTCGATTTTATTACGATGCTGGTTGGATGAGGATAGAAACAATGCCCATTGGCTCAGCACATGGTCAGGACAATTCCATCCTGGCAACCGTGGTTAGCCTTTATGGAACGCTCAAAAATATCAGTTTCGTCTCATTCACAAATAGCAGTTTTCGCAAAACGGGTGAGCGGGAATGTCAGCCAGACCTTGCCTATTACATTGGCCCGAACGTAAAACGCCCGCCTAAAAATAACCAGCCGGTTGATGTCAATCTATACGGTCCACCCGCTTTAGCCATTGAAGTTTCTGCAACTACTTTGAGCGATGATTTAGGTCAAAAACGTTTGCTGTATGAGCGTTTGGAAGTTCAAGAATATTGGGTAGTCAATGTGGAGGAAACTACAGTGATTGCGTTTGCGATCGCGGATGGTGGCAGTCGGCAAATTCAGGTTTCAGCAGTACTGCCTGAGTTGTCGATGTCAGTTATTGAAGAAGCCCTGCGGCGGAGTCAGACAGAAGACGATGGAGCCGTCAATCGTTGGCTATTGAAGCAGTTTAGCTAAAGATAGGGGCTTCCCTTGTGGATGCCCTGCGATACCCTGAAGCATCCCAGCCAACCTATTGCCCTCAATACACAAATTACCCCAAAAAGCGAAAGCGCCCCCCGGAAACCGAGTGGCGCTTTCGCATATTCAGCTAGTCAGACTGGACTCATCATCCAAGCGTGACCACTCATGCGTATCGCTTACGCGTTGATGGCAGGAGCCACCAGCGCAACCGGAGCTTCCTCACCTGCAGCCAGGTCAAGGGGGAAGTTG
>JBCCRZ010000286.1:0-7405 GCA_039200855.1 Cyanobacteria bacterium P01_D01_bin.44
CATAATTATTTTTGAGGATTACAAAAAAGCAATTTTCTGTATCATTCCTTAGACTTTTTTGTATAAAAGTTAATACAATAGACCGGAGGGATCAGTTTTCTACGGAATAAGTAGAAGTGCTTATTAGCTCTGACGATGGCATAACATTGTCACGGTAACCCAACAATGGCCGTGTTATCCCTTCTACAGTCGAGCAGTTTCCCGTAGAATAAACCCACGCTCCATCTTTATAAAACATCGGTAATAAAAATAACTCAAATGTCGATAACCATTCGTGAAGAGCATTTTGAACAAGCTGTTTTGGCATCATCCTTACCTGTCCTTGTTCATTTCTGGGCCCCTTGGTGTGGTTTATGTCGCATGATGAATCCAATCCTTAATCGGTTTCAAAAGGATTGCGGTAGCTATCTTCAAATTGTCGATATCAACGCAGACGAAAATTTGAAGCTGGCTAACTTCTACAAATTAAGTACACTACCCACCTTACTCTTTATAGAAAATGGTCAGGTCTTGCAACGCTTCGAAGGGTTACGCAGCCGGGATGATTTTCATCGGGCGCTAGAGGGTTTGCTCTATCAAAATCAGCTTCAGAACAGTTTGTACGACTAGTAGCTTGTCAGCCTTAAATTTACGGATAAGACCGACGCGGGGACACGGCGATGGGGAGACGCGGCGACTTCATCTAATGAGCGATCTCCGCGTCTCCGTGTCCTCCCTTCTCCGCGTCACTATGTCGAACATACCCGTAAATTTAAAGTCGACAGATACCTAGGGAACTGCAGAGCCTTGGGCCAGGTAGCCTTGAATGAGCCAATCTGGGCCAGTTTGCTCAATTGTTGGGTCTTTAATGGCAATGGCCTGGGTCATTTGGTTGAATCCCAGGTTACCGATGGGGCTCATGCCCTGACGACCGCCAATGAGTTTGGGAGCAATAAACGCCCATACTTTTTGGATAGCTCCCTGTGCGATCGCAGCGGCGGCCAGAGTGCCGCCACATTCCCAAAGCACGCTTAACAACCCACGCCCGTAAAGATTTTCCATCACGGCATCGGGGGTCAGGTTTGGTAGGGCGACGACTTCGACTCCCTGGGTTTCGAGGTGCGATCGCACGGTCTGATCAGCCAACCGTTTGTCCGTAAACACCACAGTCGGCGCAACTTGCGAATTCCACAGATTTGCCTGCATCGGCAGGTTGAGCTGACGACTCATCACCACCCTGAGCGGATTGCGGGTGGGCTGCTCTGTGCCTGGCAGTTGAAGGGAGACACCATGGGTCGTTAAGTTGGGGTTATCGCACCGCACCGTATTACCCCCGACAATCACCGCATCGCAAACACCTCTGAGCTGATGCACCCGTCGCCGCGACTCGGGGCTGGTCACCCAGGCACTATGGCCTGAGTCAGTGGCGATTTTGCCATCCAAGGTCATGGCATACTTCAAAATGCCAAAGGGGCGGCGATATTGCACTCGGTAGATAAACGCCTCATTCAGCTGACGACAGGCTGCTTCTTCGACCCCAACAATCACCGTGATCCCCGCCGCCCGCAGGCGCTCAATCCCGCCACTGGCAGCGGGGTTTGGGTCCGCCATGCCAATCACAACGGCCTCAATCCCCGCCTTCAGAATCGCCTCGGTGCAGGGGGGCGTACGCCCCGTATGGTTGCAAGGTTCGAGGTTGACGTACAGCGTTGCTCCGCGAGCCTGATCCCCAGCGGCCCGTAAGGCAAACACCTCCGCATGGGGCTCCCCCGCTTTAGGGTGAAACCCTTCACCGATTACCAGGCCATCTTTGACGATCACCGAGCCAACCATGGGGTTGGGGGCAGTTGTGCCTGCGGCCTGTTGGGCAAGGGCAAGGCAGCGGTGGATGTGTTGGGAGTGGGAGGAGGTGGGCATAGATGGAGGGTGGAGAGAGCAAACGGAGAACCGATCCCCAGCTTAAGCAAGAAATCCTTTAAAATTCTGACAGATGTCAGCTACTAAAAACCATGACGACTGAAGTGAATTGTGCCGTGCAGTGTGTCAACGGCTGCATATTGGGCGACGAATGCCCCAATCAAGACTATAAGGCCGAGGCGTCTAAATTTATTGAAGATACGCCCCTCGACAAAATGTTAGAAATGGCGGAGGAAGCGGTGCGCAAAAAGATGATGCAGCGAGCCAGCGAACCACCCAAGTGGGTTTTGCCCGAAGACTTTTAGGAGATCATTTGTAAGAGAGGTGTTGATTGCCCATGGGTGAACTCAAAATTGCCATCGAAGGGGCCGCCGCCCCCGAAGCGGCGGCGTCGCTGTTTGAGATAGATGGTCTGGAGGGCGACTATGAAACCGATCCCACCGTGAGTAAGGACGGGGGCCTGACGGTGATCGCTACGGTGGTCGGCATTGTCGGCGGCACCGTTGCCCTGGCCGAGCAGATTCGTCAGTGGTATGTGGCCTATAAGCAGCGTCAGGATGTGAAAACGATTGACAAAGTGCTGATTGTCACACCCCACGGGCGATTTTTGCTCAAAGATGCCAGTATTGAGGAAATTTCTAAGGCGTTAGAGCCGCTGACGAAATAGTGGCCCTCACCCTAAATCCCTCTCCCAAACTGGGAGAGGGACTTTGAGATTAGTGATTTTTTTGCTGGGAAATAAGTCTTCTGATGGTCAGAATCCTTGCAGATAGAGTGTTTACCCCCTTCTCCCAAATTTGGGAGAAGGGGCTGGGGGATGAGGGCTAACGTCACCCCATGCGAATCCTCCATATTGATCTCCGCCCCCTGGATACCGACTACGCCGACCTGCGCTACGGGTGGGAAAATCCGAACGATTTTCAATCGCGGCGGTTGCCCCTGGCCGAGATACAAGACCTGATCGACCTTATGGAGCGCGACTATTACGTTGCCCTGCCCGAAGACTATGTAAAAACCGGGCAGCGGCTCTATCAGTGGCTCGATGGCACCGATCGCTGGCTGGGGCAGCTGATCGACGGGGCGCGGACTAGGGTCGTGCTGGCAATGGCGGCGAAAGCGCGACTGGCTCACCTGCCCTGGGAAGTGCTGCACGACGGTCAAAGCTTTTTGGTAGCGCGGCTAAACCCTGTCGTGGTCCCGGTGCGATGGCAGGGGGCACCGTTGACCTGGGCCGACGCAGAGGTGCCCAATCGACCTTTGCAAACGCTATTTATGGCAACTTCGCCGATGGGAGTCAAGCCCGTCCTTGACTTTGAGTTAGAAGAAGGCCGCATTCTCGAAGCGACGCAAAGGCAGCCCCTAACCCTGACCGTCGAGGAAAGCGGCTGTCTGGATGAACTGGCGAATCTGCTCACCTCCTACGGGGAGGATCACTTTGACGTGGTGCATCTGACCGGCCACGCCTGGATCGCTGACGAGGGCCCCCGGTTTATCACCGAAACCGAGACCGGGGCCCGGTACGACGCCAGCCCCCAGGCCATTGCCAAAGCCCTCCAGTTTCGGTTTCCGGCGCTGATGTTTCTCTCCGGGTGTCGCACGGGGCAGATGGGGCACGGCGGCGAGGTACCCTCGATGGCGGCGGCGCTGCTTGAGGCCGGGGCCAATGCGGTGCTGGGGTGGGGTCGCCCGGTGCTAGATACGGACGGCATTAAAGCCGCTGAAACCCTCTATGCGGCCCTGGCGGCGGCCAAAACCCTACCCGAGGCGGTAGCGCTGACCTACCAGACGATGATTGAGGCCCAGGCCCGCGACTGGCATCTGCTCAGGCTTTATCTGACCGGGCAGATCCCTCAAAATCTCGTCACCCCGCTCAAGACTAAGAAACGGAAGCGTGCGCCTAAACCCTCGATGGCAACGGACTTTTTAGATGCCGCAGGCACGGTAAAAGTCCCCACCCGAGGCAGCTTTATCGGACGCAGACGACCGTTGCAGGCCTGTTTGAGGGCGCTGCAAGATCCGGACAGGGTGGGGGTGTTGATCCACGGTATGGGGGGGCTGGGCAAGAGCAGTCTGGCGGCAAGGCTGTGCGACCGGCTGACAGATTTTGAGCGGGTGGTGTGGGTTGGCCCCCTGGATGAAGCGGGCCTGGTAAATCGGTTGGCGGAGCGGGTAAGAGATCGGGAGCTGCGACAGCGACTTCAAGGCCCCAATGAAGATCTGAAATATCGGCTGCGCACTCTGTTTGAGGCGGAGACAGAACAGACGTTTTTGTTGGTGTTAGATGACTTTGAAGCCAATTTAGAGGCTGTAGGCAAAGGTTTTCGGTTGATGTCTGATGTAGCGAAAGTATTGAGGGGTCTGGTCTGGGCAATTGAGGAAACTTCGCTGGGGCATCGCATTGTGATCACTTGTCGCTATGATTTTGAATTCACAGGCCTAGCTCATTTTCATAGGCACCCCCTGGCCCAATTGCAAGATGCAGACCTGCACAAAAAATGTCAGCAGCTCATCGCCTTTGATGATAATTCTTCGATTGAAGAATCTTTGCAAGAACGGGCACTGAAACTGGCAGATGGGAATCCGCGACTGTTGGAGTGGTTGGATAAAGTATTGCAAAACCCGAAAAAGCTTCAGCAGGAAAATATAGAGGCTGTTTTAGATAAATTGGACAATGAGCAAATTGATCTGCGGGAGAAGGTGCTGGCTGAATCATTGCTTAACCTAATGAATAAGCCGTTACGGCAAATGCTCAGCAGAGCCTTGCTCTATGAGCTTCCAGTGCCTCGTGAAGCGATTGAGGTAGTGTGTTCTGATATATCGAAAGTACACTTTCTCATTGATCAAGCAATAGCACTGGGATTGTTGGAACATAGCTTGGATGGAGCATTGCGAGTACCAAGAGTGTTGCCGTTGACGGTGTTGGAGGCTGAAAATCTTGCAGGGCAAGCAGCACGAAAACTTGTTCATATATGGTTGGAAGCTGACACAACTAGAGAGACAAGGCTACTTGAAATTCATCGATTAGCTTTACTTGGAAAAGATCAAGAACTGTCTTTGTCAATTGCATTGCTTCTCTCAAAAAGCTGGCTAACAAAACTTGGACGTTTTAGGGAAACCATTGATATATGTGAAAAAACTCTTGAAATAATCAATGACACTAGGCTTTTAATGCGTATTGGAAACGCAAAAAATATGCTTGGGCTAACGGAGGATGCCTATGTTTATTATCAAGAAGCCCTGGAAGATTTAAATCCATATGAAGCTGATAGAAAATTATACTTATATAAAAAGCTTGAGATTAATTCCTTATTATCAGAGGTAGATTTTCAAAAAGGCAATCTAGAACAAGCAATTTCAAGATACTTGGAGTGCTTGAGAATTTCAGTCAAATTAGAGGACAAACGAGGACAAGTAATTTGTTATACAAGACTAGGTAAAATTTATACTGAGTTAGGTAAAGCTGATCAAGCATTCAAGATATATAACGAAGCTCTTAAGCTATTAGAACATGATTTTCCTTTAACTGGCAGAGGAGAAATCATCCATGAGATCGCAAGTTCATACTATGCAATTGGTGAAATTGATAATGCAGAAAAAGCTTATAACTTGGCTCTGAGCTGCTTTAGAAATGATGGAAATTTACTTGGATTGAAAGCTTCTCTTCATGAGCTGGGGAGAATCTTTATTCGCAGAAATGATTATGATTCTGCGCTAGGTGCTTTGAGGGAATCTCTCGATTTTTCTGAAAAGTCTGGAGATATGGAGGGAAAATCTAAGTCTTTACATGAAATTGGATATATCTTGTCGCAGCAAGGAAAGTTTAAAGAAGCTATTCCGATATTCAAGAAGGTACTAGATATCGAAACAAAAATTGGTAACTTAGCAGATCAAGTTGGTACACTCAATAATATTGCTCAGGCTTACTTAGCTCGGAATTTCACTAAAAAATCCTATGAATATTTAGCTCGCTCATTAGAACTTATAAATAAATTTGAAGGGAAGTTTAGTGTCAAAGCAGATACTTTTCTCCTGCTAGCTCACACTCACCTTAATGATAATTCTACACAACCTGCAATTGATGCTTTTGAATCTGCTATAGATTACCTCCAGCGCTCAGGTGACAAATCAACTTTTGCTTATGTGTCTATTTCTGTTGGGAAAATATTACACGAGCAACTTAATGATCTTGAAGGTGCTCTCAGGTATTTTTCTCAATCAGTCGATATACTTAGTCAGTTAAGCGACCCTATGAGATTTGATGTAAGTAAGAGAATTAAACTAATAAAGGATCAACAAGCGCTGCATTAATTTTCTCGAAACTTAATGCAATTTCTTGTTTTAAAGCTTCGCTCATTTGTCTTGTTGAAAAGACTTGAGTTAAAGTTTTTGTCTTATCTTTTGTCAGGATGTCTGAGTACTGTGCCGTATATCTCGAAGAGTGCGCAATCATGACGTGTCTACGGAGGTTGTCAGCTCTACGACAAACAAATCTGCCCCCTATCGACTAACCCACCCACCGCCCCTTCCCCAAACACCCAACCAGCATACCTTTCGGGGGGTCTGGGGGAGTGTCACCCGACGAGAGGTTGCCCCCCTGAGGAGCGACATAAAGTTTAACCCCCTCATTTTTGAATTGGATTTACAACGTAGGTAAGTAGTGTTTCATTCGTCGAGAGCACTTATCATGCCCTCTGCCATCGCCGTTCCGATTCGTAAAAAGATTATTGAGCATCGCCAGCAAGGCGAAACGATCGCAAAAATTGCTGACTCATTAGAGCTGTCTTACTGGAGTGTACGCAATCTGGTTCGTCGCTATCGAGACCACGGTTTATCAGGCTTAGCTCCAAATTACAAAAACTGTGGTGCCTCAACCACACGTCACAGTCAGCGAGTGTATCGAGGAGCTCTTTGGTTAAAACGGCATCATCCTGACTGGGGCGCAGGTTTAATTTTGGTCTTACTTAAAGAACGATGGCAAGCATCAAAAATGCCGACGGAAAGGACGCTACAGCGTTGGTTCAAAGCCAAAGGTCTCATCCATCAAGCCACCTGTCGCTTACCCTCAGAAAAAAGAGACCCAGCTCGCTTCGTGCATGAAGTTTGGCAGCTCGATGCCACGTCTCATCAGCGTCTAGAGGATGGCTCACCAGCGAGTTGGCTCACTCTGGTTGAGGAAGTCAGTGGCGCTCACCTGTTCAGCCAAGTTTTTCCCCCTCTACGTTTTTGAGTCCGTTCAATCCACGGCAGTTCAGGCGGCTCTGCGTCAAGCCTTCGAAAAATGGGGTATGCCTCATCGAATTAGAGTTGACAATGGTCAACCCTGGGGTGGCGGTGGCGACCTCCCTAAACCTTTGTCACTTTGGCTAACCAATAGTCCGGACAGAATAAGGAGAGTTATAGACAGAGAAGCTACCCACCGCATAGGGTGTCAGTAACAAACCAAAACACCGGGTGGGTAGCCGATGGAAGCCATCATACAAGGTCTACAACGAAAAGTAGGCCGTTTAGC
>JBCCRZ010000287.1:0-7402 GCA_039200855.1 Cyanobacteria bacterium P01_D01_bin.44
CGCACCTACCCGGTGCGTGAGCAAAACGGCTTTATCTGGATCTTTCCTGGTGATGTCACCAGATTAGAAGCCGAGCAGATCGACCCCCTACCTATCCCCGAATGGGCTCATCTCAACTACATCGCCTCAGTCGCCACCATCGACGTCAACGCCCATTTTTCCTTTTTGATCGAAAATCTCATGGACATGTACCACGGGCGGCTGCACGACGACCTGCAAGCCTGGGCCAACCCGGTCTTACAAACCATCGACCAGAGCCCCACCCAGATTGACGCCCACTATGCTGCCGAAACCTACTACAAAATCGACAAAATCTGGTCAGTGTCCCAGCTTTTTTTCCCATCCCTCCGCAAGCTGCGCCCCACTCACCTGGATGTCAGCTATCTTTACCCTCACTGGCGCTCAGTCCTGGGCAAAGATTTCAAAATCTACTGCCTCTTTTGCCCCATTGGCCCTACCCAGACCAAAGCCTATCTGCTACACTTCACCTCGCTCAATGCGTTTCATCGGCTCCATAAGCTGCCGGTCTGGTTTCGGCGCTTTATCAAGGACAGCTTGTTTAACTCAGCCCAGGGGCTCCTCGACGGCCTCGTTCGCCAGGATGTACTGATGATGGAAAATGAGCAAAAGGCCTTTGAGACAGCCCCCAACCAGAAAGGCCCCGAATTTAACCCGGTGATCAGCACAGTGCAGAAGTTGATCACCGCTCAAGGACAAGGTTGAAAGGCGTTTATAGCGTGACACTGCACTAAACCAGTTCCAGCCGCTTTAAATCATCATGGGGCTGTTCTTGCTCAGCCTTCCAGAGGTCATAATTCATCTGCATCTGTAGCCAGCTTTGAGGAGATCGACCCAACACTTTCGACAACCGGATGGCCATATCGGGTGTGACTTTGTTGCGCTCCGCAACCAGCCTGGAGAATGTTGAAGGCGCTACTCCCAAATAGAGAGCAACTTGCCTGGCACTAATATCGTATGGCTCAAGATAGGTTCGGCGAATAAATTTACCAGGATGAGGGGGATTATATTGCCGCATCAGTGATAGTCCTCATAATCCAAAACATAAACATCGCCTTCCTTAAACTCAAAAGTCAGCCTCCAGTTGCCGCTCACCTTGATAGACCAACGACCCTTGAACTTTCCTTTCAGTGGGTGTAAGCGATATCCAGGGATCTTCATGTCATCAATGGCCTGGGCAGTATCCAAGGCGGCAAGCCTATCCTCTAGAAGTTCAGCATGTTTCGCCTGAATGCCAGAGGTATTACCTGTCTCAAAAAACTTCTGAAGTCCCTTATGCCTGATCGATTTGATCATATTATCTAGCTTAGCCTGATGCGCACCAAGCAACAATATCTTTCCTTCGAAGCATAGATTCAACCCGTAAAATATCCCACAAATAAATCTTCTTCACAAAAACAAAGCTTACTTACCAGCAGCTTAGCCAAATAAGAAGCCCCAACCAGTACTGGCCGGGGCTTCGGTTTTATATAAGAAGTTCAACTGGGTGGGGTGGGTTTGACATATTTGGTTCAACTGATTTAATCCTACGGACATCCACGGACAACGCCAGCGGCTCAGATCACAACTTCCGGGTGCGATTAAACACATGCATTGCTCCATTCACCGCGCAGCAAATGTTTCAAACGATTACAACTATTGACAGACATAAATAATACCTATCATTCAAAGTTTATTGATACAAAGATCGCCACTCAAGGAAGGAGGTCTACTATATCTCAGAGTTCAGAGTATGTGACCACCCTACGAACTGTCACTACTATTTGTAACTGGCCTCCAGGTTCTATTCTGCCTGAAGTCATAGCAATAGAGTCTGATATTTATTTTGGATATATATCCATTTTTTAGATATAGTATTACACTGAATAAAATCTATTCCAGTAGTGGTCAGTTATTGGCAGTGGTCAGTTATGGGCGAGCACGATCTAAGTTTGACTCCTAACCAAGAAATCATTTTGTCGGCGCTGCGTTTGCGTAGACGATACGGGTTAGAAATTATCGAAGCGATTGAAAATAGCGGCGGTAAGCAAATCGGGTTTAATTCGCTGTACCCTAACCTCAAAAAACTGGAACAAAAAGGATTTATTACCTCTGAGTGGGGTGATGAATCACCTGAAGAGCATACAGGGGCACGGCGGAAGTACTACAGAATTACGGGAATCGGCATACAGGCACTCGATACTAAATGGCAGCAGTTAGAAGACGTAGCCCATTGGATTCCAGAGCTGAAGGGGGTATGACATGGGGACTAAGGATGCTGAGCTAGCCAGCAGAGTGGCAGAGTTTGTCAATCGCTTTCCTGATGAGTGGCGAGAGTATCAAGACTGGCTGCGGACCATTATGTTATCGCGGCCATTGTTACAAGAGCGATATCCTGTTTGGCAGGCCACATTAATTTTCCGCTGGCGTTTAGTTTACTTTGTAGTCTATGTTGCCAGTGGAATTTTCTTGGGTCGGCTGCGGCGAAATGTTCAGAAGATTGCTGATACTATCGCAACCCACGGGCAATATCGCTATAGTTTGCAGCGGATAGCCACCCTTTTAGCCGTAGTAGAACTCACTTTCTGTGGTGTCGCAGCTTTAACAGGGGTGATGCTGGCATTTCATTATCAGCCGACGGCCTCGGGAGCACACACATCTCTTAAAATGATCGCCGATCGGGTGGCCAGCGGGACGCTGATTCTGAGTCTGCATGATGTTGCGGGCAATGGTTTAATTCTTCTCAGTTTGATTCAGATTCTTGTTATGTTTCTGGGACGAGAGTTTTTGCTGTCCTGGTTTATTGCTTGGGTGAGCGGAATTAGCTTAACTCTGACGGCTATGGCCCTAAGCTGGACGGCGATTGTCTTAGCATGGGAGCAAACAGGATTTTGGCGTTTTAAGATTGAGCTCAATATTTTAGGGTCGCTGCCACTAGTTGGCCCCACATTGCGAGATATTTTGTCGGGCGGTAGCGGCATCAGTAGCTTTACCCTGCAGCATATGTACATGGTGCATAGTTATGTACTTGCGATCGCAGCTATCCTCATATCCATCGTCCATCTCACAGCATTAGTTTTACAGGGACATCACTGGCAGTCTGACACTCCCCTTCCCATAAGGTTAAAAGATAACAACGCTTAGTGGCCCAGTTATGAGATAGTCATTACGATTTCAACTGTATGAGAAAATGCTGTTGGGCGAAGGCGACGCGGGGATGGCGAAGATTACCGCGATTCCAGGTGAGATAGAGATGGTTGGTGGGCGATTGTTTAGGCGTATGGTAAAAATCCAGCCTCAGCAACAGGCGTCGCTGAAGAAATCGTCGCGCTACTGAGATAGCCAATTTACCCACAAAATGGCTTTGTTGCATTAATAGAGGGTTTAACAATTGTTCCGACGGGCCTGCTCTCGATTTCAAAGAGCAGGCCCGTCGCGACCTCTAACTTAGTGGCTAACTAGCCTGAAATCTCCTCAATGTCTTGACCAAAGGTAATCACGTAGCCATTGCCGTCTCGAATCGCGAATTCTCGCATTCCGTAGACCATGTTGTCGATGGGCCATGCAATTTCGACCTTATCCTTCAGCTCATCCCAAAGCGCATTCACATCAGTTGGGTAGCAATAGAGCTGCCCTGTCAAAGTAGGTGGCCTCGTTGCAGACTCAGCCTGGGTCACAAACATCAGTGTTACCTGTCCAGCCTTCAAAGCTGCCCACTGAGCAGCCCCCTCCTCAGGCCAGGTACCCTGTAGCTCAAATCCAAGAATATTTGTGTAATAATCAATCGCTTCCTGAAGATTACTGACCTCCAGCATGGGAGAGATAGCCCCTAATTTCATAAAAAATATCCTAATTAGTTCATTTGTATTAAATTATAGTTTTTCGTTGTCGCTATAAAAAGCCATCAAACAGAAACATTACTTTCTGACGCCAGTCTCTTATAGAGAATGGCTTATAGGGGCCTCGTTTAATTTTTTTAAGCCGGGCTTCAGATCACGGCGAGGTCGAGGTCAGGGGCAATATATTGGTGTGGGTGCAGGTTTCTAAAACGCTTACTGTCAGCTCCTTTTATAGATATTTCAATTGATGGAAGCACTCCCCATAAAAGCTGTTTTAATCGCTGCTGGCCTGAGCGCGTTGATCGGGTGTCCGATGGCTGAGATGTGCAGGGCTCAGGCACTACCCGAGGTGACACCGGACTCAGCTCAGCCAAGTGTCAGCGCCTTTACCCGTCAGCCTATCGAGTCAAGCTACCTCTTGGGGCCGGGCGATCGGCTATCTCTCAGCTTTTTCAACGTGCCTGAATATGACGGCGAAGAGCAGGTTTTGGTCGATGGGTCAGTCAATCTGCCGCTGATTGGTAAGCTCCCCGTTGCTGGGTTAACCCTGGAGGATGCCACCCAGACCATTCAAAATGCCTACGCCAACTATTTGAGAACCCCGCTGATCACCGTTGACCTGATCGCCCCACGCCCCATCAGGATTGGCATCTCGGGCGAAGTCAATCGCCCCGGCTCCTACGAGATACCGCTCACCGATGGCGAGAGCGACGCCGTCCTGGAGTGGCCCACCGTGGTCGAAGCCATTAAGCTATCTGGCGGTATTACTGACCAGGCCAACGTTCGGCAGATTGAGATCCTCCGCCCCCAGCCCTTGGGCGGTCAACAAGCCATTCAGATCGACTTTTGGGAAATCCTTAACACGGGCAATATCCAAAACGACATCACCCTGCGCCACGGCGATGCCATCCACATACCCACCGCGACCGCCCTGAGCCCCCAAGAGCTGACCCAGCTATCGGCGGCTAACTTTTCCCCTGATAGCATTCGCGTCACAGTAGTCGGCGAGGTCACTGCCCCAGGCTTAGTGGAGGTACCGCCCAATGCACCGCTTAACCAAGCCCTGTTAGCAGCCGGAGGCTTTGACCCTCAACGGGCCGACACCGACGAAGTTGAGCTGGTGCGACTCAACCCAGACGGCACGGTCTCGCAACGGGTGGTCGAAATTGCCTTTGATCAAGGGATTAATGAAACCACCAACCCGTCGCTTCGCGATAATGATGTGGTGGTCGTTGGTCGGTCAGGCAGCGCCGCTTTTTCAGATACGGTTGGCGGTGTTTTTGGCCCAGTGGGAGCCATTTTGTCGCCTTTCAGGTTACTCATTGACCTGCTAGATGGTAATTAAGAGGTTAAGTTAAGACCCCTATGCAAGCAGCAGAGTCAGAATTTGGGCTTGGGCAGTACTGGCAAATCTTAAAACGTCGTTGGCTACCTTCGTCGTTGATATTTGCTAATACGTTGGCGTTAATGAGTATTTTAGGTCTGACCCAGACTCCACTGTTTGAAGCAGAGGGTAAACTCAGATTCAAAAGCCAGGATACGACCTCAGCATTAACCGGCTTGGGTAACGAAATCGGTCAGTTAGAAGCACTAGACAGTAAGGAAAATCCGATTGCCACTGAGATTGGGGTCATTCGCACCGTTCCCATTATTCAAAAAACCATTGAGCAGCTAGACCTCAAGGATGACGACGGTAACCCGGTCAAACCTAAGCAATTCTTAGGTAACCTCGATGTTAGCAACGAGCGAGGCACAGATATTCTGAAGGTGAGCTATCAGTCTCCGGAGGCTGAATTGGCAGAGCAAGTCGTCGATACGCTGATGTCGGTCTATCTGGCCGAGCATCTTCTGGCCAACCGAGCTGAGGCCGCAGCGGCCCGCGAGTTTATTGAGAAACAGCTCCCCGATGCTGAAAATCGCGCCCGTCAGGCAGAGGCCACCCTACGCGACTTTAAAGAACGCAATCAGGTGATTGCCCTGGAGGCAGAAGCCCTCTCGACCGTCTCAAGCTTAGAAGATTTGCAGGGACAAATTACCGGCATTTCATCCCAGCTAGCCGATACCGAAGCCCAATTTGACACCTTGCAAGCCCGATTGGGACGCAATCCCCAGGCAGCGCTGATTGCCACTGCGGTGAGTCAGTCTAGCGGGGTCCAGCAGGTGCTGACCGACTATCAAGAGGTCGAGTCCAACCTGGCGGCTGAGCGGGTTCGGTTTCACAACCAGCACCCCACCATTGTCGATCTTGAAACCAAACGCGCTAATTTAGACAGCCTCTTAAATGAGCGGATTGGCACTGTATTAGGCCCCCAGGCTCTGCCCACAGAAGCAAATCTGCAAATCGGCGAGGTTGAGGCAGAGCTGATCGGCGACTATATTCGCTTAGAGGCTCGACTGACGGGTTTGCAAGACCAGGCCATTGCCCTCCAGGAGGCAGAGCAGACCTACTTGGAACGAGCCAGCAATTTACCCCGACTAGAGCAAGAGCAGCGAGAGCTAGAGCGTCAGCTAGAGGCCGCTCAATCGACCTATGCATTATTACTCCAACGCCTCCAGGAAGTGCGGGTCGCCGAGAACCAAAATGTGGGCAATGTGCGAGTGATTCAGCCCGCTGACGTGTTGGCTGGCCCCATTGCTCCTCGTAAAAAGCTCTACTTTGTGGCAGGAGCCCTTTTAGGCAGTGTGCTGGGCGTTGGCACTGCGCTGGTTTTAGAAGCCCGAGATCGATCCATCAAAACAGTGGACGAGGCTAAAACCCAATTAGGTCAGCCAGTGTTAGGCGTGATTCCAACTTTTGGGAAGGGGGGCCGGGTCAATCGCCTGAGAGATGCGGATGAACGTATGATTCCAACCTTGGTGGTGCAGGGGCAAAGTCCCTCCCTCTCTAGCGAGGCTTATCACATGCTGCGCAACAATCTTAAATTCCTAGATTCTGATCATCCCCCCAATGTGATTTTGGTGACCAGCTCGGTCCCACGGGAAGGGAAATCGACGGTCGCCAGTAATCTAGCCGCCTCTATTGCCCAAACCGGCAAACAGGTGCTGCTAATCGATGCTGATTTGCATCATCCCATCCAACACTGGGTCTGGGATATCCCGAATCAAGAGGGTCTGAGCAATGTCCTGGTCGGTCAGGTCTCTCCTGAGGAAGCCATGACCGAAGTTATCCCAAATCTTAAGGTGTTACTGGCTGGGGTTGTACCCCCTAATCCAGCGGCGCTACTCGATTCGCAACGGATGACAGCCCTCTTGCAAGCGTTTAAGGCCCAATTTGATTACGTGATTCTGGATACACCTGCCCTGAGCGGGGGGGCCAGTGCTTCGATTCTTGGCAAAATGGTGGATGGCATGCTCCTGGTAGTGCGGCCTAAGGTAGCCGACAGCGCCAGCCTTGACTATGCGCAAACCCTCATCGAGCAGTCTCAGCAAAAGGTGCTTGGCTTGGTGGTCAACAGCACCCTGCCTAACTATGAACCTTACGGGCAGTACCTATCGGATGAGTTTTATTTCAACACAAGCCGTGACCCTGACCAGATTGGGGATGGGTCTCTAGAGATTGAAATTAC
>JBCCRZ010000288.1:0-7382 GCA_039200855.1 Cyanobacteria bacterium P01_D01_bin.44
GCTGATACTAAATATCGGCGACTCTTTAAACGAGTTGATACCGCTGATTGGTCAGGCAGAGGACACCCTGCGACAATGGGGAGTACAGGTTGACTTACAAACCCTGGGCGAAGAGTTCAAAGAGCAGGCATTAACCCTGGTGGGGGCTGGCTTTGGGTTACTACAGGCACTCTTGAGCAACTTTATCATCGCGATCTTGATCGCCATCGTGACCTTCTTTATGCTGCTCGACGGGGCCAGAATTTGGAACTTTGCCCTGAAGCATTTACCCCCTCACCGACGCCGACGGCTCAACCTGACCATTCAAAAAACCCTGTTAGGATTCTTTCTAGGCAGATTGCTACTCTCCTCATTTTTTGCTACCTCGACCTTTCTGGTTTTTTTGACCCTAAAAATTCCCTACGCGCTGACCCTGGGCGTCATTGCCGGACTCTTTGATCTCATCCCCGGTATCGGGGCAACGTTGGGAATTTCGCTGATTTCGCTTTTGCTGCTCTCCCAGGGAACTGGGGTTGCCGTGCAGGCAGGGCTGATTTGTGTCGTGCTGCAGCAGATTGAGGAGAATATTCTGATGCCGCGGGTGATGCGCGATTCGGTGAATATCAATCCGGTGATTATCTTCTTTGCGCTGATTGTAGGGGCCAGGATTGCGGGCTTGCTGGGGATTTTCCTGTCGATTCCGGTGGCGGCGGTGGTGGTGAGTTTGCTAGAGATTGAGGAAATGCAAGGGCGCTCTCAGCTGAAGAAAATTCAGCCTTCGGAGGTGGAATGATTGGGTGATGGGTAGTGGGTAGTGGGTAGTGGGTAGCTTCACCCATTACCACTCATCGACGCCCCATTATCGCCCTCCATCTTGCTGATAGGCCCAATACACCGCCTCAATAAACGTATCGGCGGTCATTTCCTGAGGCAGGTTTTCCAGGTCTAAAATTTGCTTGAGATCACGGGCCAGCTTGAGACTAAGGGTTTCTTTCGCTGGCTTGGCGAGCAGAGGGCGACGCTGCAGATATTCGCGAATGACGGCAAAGTCGTCGGGGAGCAGGTTGCCAAAATTGGCGGTGGCGCTTAGCTCATCCGCAATCGCTTTGGCAGCATTGCTCACCTGCAGCGTCTCTGATCCGACGGGGCGTTCGTTTTGCACGACCAAAGTGCCAGCCAGCCAATCGCCGAGGCGTTTTTCTTGCTTGCCAAAGATGATGCAAAAAAAGCCCAAAAATAAGATGTCGTCCACCGGGCGTAGCAAAGACCGTAGCGTGGCTTGCAACACGCCCTCAGGTTTACCGTTGTCTCGAATGACGCGGATTTTGGTCCAGCGTTTGCCGGGGGTTTGGCCCTGCCAGACGCTTTCAAACCCGACAAAGTAGCCCATATAGAGGGCAGAGAGGGCGAGAAATGCGATCGCACTCAGCCACAGCTCGATGGTATCGGTGCCGCCGCCGAGCAATGTGGCCAAGCTCG
This sequence comes from Cyanobacteria bacterium P01_D01_bin.44, assembly GCA_039200855.1. Lineage (GTDB taxonomy): Bacteria > Cyanobacteriota > Cyanobacteriia > Phormidesmidales > Phormidesmidaceae > SIO4C1. The sequence goes on from JBCCRZ010000288.1 coordinate 1,459, forward strand.
CCAACTGCGACTGGATTAAGAGGGACAGTGCCGACAGCAGCATGGATGCCAGGGTCAAGACCAAATAATCGACAAACAGAGCCAGGGCTCGACTGCCAATCCCCGCCAGCGTAAATTCTAGTTCGACGCTTTCTGGCGTTTGGATGTTGACCGTATTAAACAGGCTCATTCTTAAATAGGCTCATGGTTAGATAGGCTCATCAGTGGGTCCTCGATCTATAGGGCCGCGATCTGTGAGTTGTATATCTAAGCCTTCCCGTCGACTCAGCAGATCGTAATAGAGCACTGATTTAATTGCCTGGAAAAACGGCATCGTAAAAATGCCCGCCACCAACAGTAAGACGAAAAAGGCTAGAAACGCCAACGCGATCAGGCCCAAAATGGGGCCAACGTCTGCCGTTGGAACATCCACTGAAATTCTTGCAAACAGGGGAATGGTAAAGAGTAGCGGCACTGCACTCAGAATAAACAGCGGCACCATAATCAGATAGGTCACCAGCAGCACCCCCTGCACCCGAAAGACGGAGCCTTTACTCAAGTTCCAACTGCGGCTAATCGAGCCAATCGACTCTTTATCGGTTTCGACTGCGATCGCCAGATCGTAAACCAAGAAACGCGCCTGAAACCAGAGCTGCACCGCCATCAAGACTATCTGCACGACAAAATTTATCAGCCCTGTCAAGACCGCGCCCACATCACCCAGCGCGCCGCCCAGCAACGCCACAGGAAACAGGACAACCCAGCTCGCCATCGACGCCGCCATGTTCACCCCAAATTGAATGAGCCCCACCAAAATGGCAATTCCCAGAAAACTCCACATCCGGGGACTCACCCGCTGTAGGGCACCGGGCACTGATTCTGGCTGACGAATCAGTTCTTGAAAACCTAAACGGCCAATTTGTCCGGCGATCATGGCGGATTTGGCCCAGCCATAAATCGGCAGCAAGTACCACAGCAATGCCTTGAGACTGAGCCCTGTGTAGGTTTTAAAGTTGGTGCGGTATAGGCTCAACCCCGCACTCACGACATTGCCGATATTTAAAGGTCGGATTGGGCTGGACGAGCTAGCAGTCATAGGATGTGTAATCCAGGAGTCTTCGAGGTTATCTTAGATGAGGCTACGTGCAATCGTCATCAAATATTCATGAACATTAAACGCTGGATTGCCAGACGAGAGGGCAGCTGGCAGCGCCTCGACGGCCTGCTGCGCCAGGTAGAAAAACAAGGGCTTAAGTCGCTCAGCACTGACGAGGTCAGGGTTTTAGCCAGTCTCTACCGATCGGTGTCAGCCGATCTGGCGCGGGCGCGCACCCATCACATTGGCGACGATATTGTCCGTGAGCTACAGCTGCTCACCTCCCGTAGCTACAGTCAGATTTACCAGGGTTCCCGACGGCAAGATTGGAAAGCGGTGCTGACGTTTTATCGATATGGCTTTCCAGCGGTGGTGCGACAGTCGTGGGGATATATTGCGATCGCAAGCCTCATATTCATCATCAGTGGCCTGATCGCCTGGTGGTACTCCTGGCAAGATCCTTCTTTTATGTCCTTGGTGCTCGGGCCAGGGTTTGTCGAACAGGTACGCGAGAGCGAAGAACTGTGGACCGTCTCAATTTTGGGACAAGAGCCCGTCGCCTCAAGTTTCATTATGGTTAACAATATCGGCGTTGCCCTCAAAGCCACCTTTGGTGGCGTCACCTACTTTTTGCCCACGGTGCCCACCATTACCCCACCGGGCGTGTTTACAGTGATTGTGCTGGTGTTTAACGGGTTGATGATTGGCTCCGTCGCGACCCTGGTGGCCCAAACTAACCTGGCCTATGATCTCTGGGCCTTTGTCTTTCCCCACGGGTCGCTAGAGCTACCCGCCATCTTTTTTGCGGGCGGGGCGGGGCTGATCCTTGCCCGAGGGATTTTGCTACCGGGCAAATATCGTCGTGTGGATGCCCTCAAGGTTTACGGGTTGCAGGCGGCAAAACTGATTTACGGTATCGTGCCTATGTTGATCATTGCTGGGGTAATCGAAGGCTTCTTTTCGCCAAGTCCATTGATCCCATCGCCCGTCAAGTATCTGTCCGGGACGATTTTGTTCGTCGTGCTGATTTTGTATTGTTTGTTGCGATCGCCTGAGGGGGTTGAGGAATGAAGGCTTCTGCAAACAGTCTTGAGCAGAAGGGTTGAGCCTTCATAGCCCAGCATACCTGCGGGGAGTGTCAGCAGTTCCGACCCACTCATAACACACTAAATCGCTATGGTCACAGCAGGTACAGTCGGCACATTTCTCCGGTGCTGGGAGTTTGCGAATACGCCCTTTGCGGCTGAGTTTGTTCAACATGGGCTGTAAAGCGTTGATGTTGGTATGGAAGTGCAGAGATAGGTCGGTAACAGACACAATGCGGTGATCGGCGATGTAGGACTGAACGTCACGGATCATAACGGTGTAAGAAGATAGATAGGGGGCTTGGATAGGTGTCAGGTTCAAGGGCCAAGGTTTAAGGGCTAAGGGCTGGGGGTGTATTTTGAACCTTGGCCCCCAACCCTAAATGGCTACTGTCCTTCCAATAGCAACGAGCGTCGCTTTCTCGCCGGGCGGGAATATCGCATCAGGATGAGAGTTGCGATCGCGACAACCCCTAACCCACCGATCCAGGCGATGGAGCGGGTGGGGTGTTGCGCGAAGGTCATGACCTGATAGAACATAACAGCGCTCCAGTAGGCTAAGCCCGTAGTCCAGACCCCAACAAAGGCAGTCCAACCGGCATTGGTTTCTCGATAAACGGCTCCCATAGCGGCGACGCAGGGGAAGTACATCAGCACAAACAGTAAGTAGGCAAAAGCCGCCACTCGCGTATCAAACCGCAGAGCCATTTGGCCGAAGGTAGTGTAAGCTACCTCTTGTTCTGCTGCTGCCGCATCCAGGTCACTGACGTCACCGACGGAGAGACCAAGGGGGTCGAGCAGCGTCCCGGGAAGTTCAGCCAGGTTTGTGGGAATGGTGGCAAACGCTTCGCCAAGGCTGCCAAAGAAATCAAAGCTCTCGGCCTCCAGGTCTTCGCCTGCGGCGATCGCAGCATCGTCACCCAGGGCACCATAGAGAGAATCCAATGTGCCGACCACGGCTTCTTTGGCAAAGACCCCGGTGAAGATGCCCACTGTCGCGGGCCAGTTCTCTTGAGCGATGCCCATCGGCGCAAAGACCGGGGTAATGCTTTGGCTCACCGAGCTGAGAATGGAGTTGTCGCTGTCTTCATTGCCGATGGAGCCATCGGTGCCGATGGAGTTGAGCATACTGAGCACCATCACCATTACCACAATCACCTTGCCCGCCCGCAGGATGAAACTCTTGAGCCGTTCCCAAGTGCGAATCAGCACCCCCTTTAAGGTGGGCAAATGGTAGGTCGGCAACTCCATGACAAAGGGAGCAGCCTGCCCTTTCAGCAGGGTGTGCTTCATAATCAGACCAGTTATCACAGCCATGCCCATACCAATCAGGTACAGCATGAACACGATATTTTGTCCCGCTCGGGGGAAGAAAGCAGCCGCGAATAGGGCGTACACCGGCAGTCGCGCGCCACAGGACATGAACGGATTCATCAGGATGGTGAGGATGCGATCTCGACGACTTTCCAGCGTCCGCGTTGCCATGATCGCGGGCACGTTGCAGCCAAAGCCCACCAGCATCGGCACAAAGGATTTTCCTGGCAGACCCACAAAACGCATGAAGCGATCCATCACAAAGGCGGCGCGAGCCATGTAGCCACTGTCTTCTAAAAAGGCCATAAACAGGAATAAGCAGCCAATCACGGGAATGAAGGTAGCCACAGTTTGAATGCCGCCGCCCATGCCATTTGCTAAGACAACCTGTACCCAAGCGGGCATCCCGATCGCCGCAAGCAAAGCGCCGAGACCGTCTACAAAAATAGTGCCAAATAGAATGTCGAAGAAGTCAATAAAAGCGCTGCCGACGTTAATGGCAAACATAAACAACAGATACATGACGCCCAGGAAAATGGGAATGCCCAGCCAGCGGTTCAGGACCACCTGGTCAATTTTGTCAGAGGTGGTGAGGCTGACTTCGCGAGGGCGGGTCGCCACGTCATTCACCAGCCGATGGGCATAGCCATAGCGACTGTCAGCGACGGCGATATCAATATCTTCTCCCAGCACTTGATGAATGCGGTGACGATGCTCAGAAACCTGTTGCAAGATCTCAGGGGTCACCTGGGGGGCAGCTCCATCGTCATATTCCAGCAACTTGAGGGCGATCCAGCGATCTCGCGCGGTCGGATGCGCCGCCGCGATCGCGGGCGTCAAGGCCGTCAACGCCTCCTCAATCAGCGATGGATAGACAACCTGCGCTTTGGGTAACTCAGGGGCCAAAAGCAGGTCATCTAAGCTACGGCGCAAGACATCGACCCCCTCATTGCGAGAAGCCACCATCGGGAGCACAGGACAGCCCAACCGCTCCGACAAGAGCTTCGGATTTAGCCGAGTGCCCTGATCTTGAGCGACATCAATCATGTTTAGTGCCACCACCAGGGGCACACCCATTTCCAAAATTTGTGTGGTGAGATAGAGGTTGCGCTCCAAATTTGAGGCGTCAACGATATTGACAACCACCTGGGCCTCTCCCGAGAGTAAGTACTCGCGGGCAATGCTCTCATCAATAGAACTGCCCTCTTCCTCGGCATCAATGGCATAGATACCCGGCAGGTCAACAACCGTGACCGTTTTCTCCCCGTAGCGATAGCTGCCTTCTTTGCGGTCTACGGTGACGCCAGGCCAGTTGCCGACCCGTTGGTTGGCCCCGGTCAGGGCATTAAACAGGGTGGTTTTGCCGCAGTTAGGGTTACCCAACAGGGCGATAGTGTCATGACTCATGGGTGGTCTCCTCACGGCTAATCAGTTCTACTTGCAGGGTGGCTGCTTCACCTTTGCGCAAGCTCAGGTGATAGCCGCGCACTTCAATATCGACCGGGTCGCCCATGGGGGCCTGGCGCGTGATCGTGAAATGCGTGCCTGGGGTTAGCCCCATGGACAAAAGTTTGCCTCGATAGGCATGACTGCCAGATTTGTAGCCGACAATCCGGCCTGATTGGCCAACGGTTAAGGCCCCTAAAGTGAGGGTGGTTGCTGTCATATCAGCTTCTCCGCTTACAACTTGTGTGGGCTCCTGTGGGGGAGCCTGAGCAGTGATGCCCTGTTCTAGGGTTGTCACCATGACCCGATGAGCCATGCCAGCTCCCAGACCAATGCGGCACCCTTGCAGGGCTACAATTACCGAGCCGCTTTCCGTCCGACTAACGATAGTGATTTCGCACCCCTGCACAATGCCGACATCCATCAAGCGACGCACCATGCGGTGTCCGCCCTTGATATTGACAATCCAGACGCGGTCGCCCTCCGATGTCATCGCGAGTGGCAACTGCACCCCTTTTGGCGTAAGTGAAGATGAACCGGCCTGAGGTGCGATCGCCTCATTTTCTAGATCAGCTTCTAGATCAGCCGTGCCGCCAAGGAAGGTGACCTCCCAAAATTGAGGGGCAAGGGTGTTGTCAGCGTTGGAATTCATAGCGTTTGTCATGTGAAAAAGTGAATAAATTAATAGCAATATTTCTCAATTAATCCTCATTGCCTGCCGGATTTCTCAGTAATGCAGGTTCAAATAAAAACGCTTTCTGAGGTTAAGTAGGCGATATATTTCAAGAATTTTTCCTGATTATTAATTCAGCTTAAAGCAAATGAATTGAACTTAAAAAATGATATCTACCAAAATCTAATGTCTTAAAAGCATTGTAAGCCAATCGCTTTAAAGATCAGGCTTTCCCGAATAACTGTTAGATATGTGAAAATATCTCAAAAAAATCAGTTATTAAAGTACCTTAATGAAAATAATCATCATTAAATTAATGATTCACTTCTAC
>JBCCRZ010000289.1:0-7362 GCA_039200855.1 Cyanobacteria bacterium P01_D01_bin.44
AACGAAATGTCTTAGAGTACATGACCGAGGCCTGTCGTGCTGCTCGTGAGGGCAAACCAGCCCCGCCTTTGCTACCGCAACAACAACCTCTTGAGCAAGCTCAGGACTCACCTGCTGCCTGACCCCCGTGGTCGGTTACCTTTATTGTCAATGTGACACTTGTAAAGTGCGGAATGTCGGCTAGACAACGCCGCTGCCGATATCGCTGAGCTCAACGGGGAAACGTCTGCACTGTCGGTAGAAAGCGTCTTCAGATGCCCTTAGAGCCTGTTGCTCTAAGACTACGCTAGCTCCGCATTAACCCAGCCTTGAACCGTCTCCACCACCGTCTCAATGAGCAGGTCTTCTGACTCGTGGGTGGCCCGTTTTACCACTTCGACTTTGCCATCCTTGAGCGAACGTCCGGTCACGATCCGAAAGGGAATCCCCACCAGGTCGGCGTCTTTAAATTTCACCCCGGCCCGCTCTTTGCGGTCATCAAGCAGGGTTTCCACTCCGGCGGCATTGAGGTCGGCATAGAGCTTTTCAGCAGCTTCGACCTGGGCGCTGTCGCTGATGTTGGGGATGATCACAATGGCATGGTAGGGCGCGATCGCAACCGGCCACACAATCCCATCCTTGTCGTAGGACTGCTCAACTGCCGCCTGGGCCAGGCGAGACACCCCGACCCCATAGCAGCCCATAAACAAAGGATTCTCTTTCCCCTGCTCGTCTGTAAACGTCGCCCCCATCGCCGCAGAATATTTTGTGCCGAGCTGGAAGATGTGACCAATCTCAATACCCCGTGCCGTTTCAATCGTCTGGCTTGGATCGTGAACTGCCCGGTCCCCCGCCACCGCTTTGCGCACATCGACGACCTGCTCAGGCAGCGTGAACTGCTCCCCCCAGTTGGCCCCCACCACGTGGTAACCGCTCTCATTGGAGCCAGTGACAAAATTTTTGAGATCCACCACCGTTTGATCCACCAAACGCAGAAACTTGGGAGCCACAATCGCCTTGGGCTTGATATAATCATCCACCAGGTCAGGGGCGATGTAGCCCAGCGGTAAGGGTTTCGCCGCCCATTTTTTCTGATCGGCTGGGCTGGGCACCTCTAACGAAAGCACTGCACTACCCCCATAGTTGCCCGCTAGTTTAGTCAGTTCATTCTGTAGCTTAACGTCGTTCACATCCTGGTCACCGCGAATACTCACCAGCACCAGCACCGCCTGCTCACTGTCATAGATCACCTGATAAAGCACATTTTTGACAATCTGCGTCGGTGAGCACTTTAGAAACGTAGCCAGGGTCTCAATCGTAGGGGTATTTGGCGTATCCAGTTTTTCGTAAGTCTCAAAAGTAGAAGGCACGGCATCCGGCGGCAGCGTCACCGCCTTCTCAACGTTGGCGGCGTATTTGCCATCTTCGGTATACAGCACCTCATCTTCACCCGCCTCGGCCAGCACCATAAACTCGGTCGAGCCCGCCCCCCCAATTGCCCCCGAGTCGGCCTCAACTGCGCGGAACGCCAACCCACAACGGCGCAGCATGTTGCTATAGGCCTGGTACATATCTTGATAGGTCTCGACAAGGCTCTCGTGATCGGCGTGGAAAGAATAACCATCTTTCATAATGAACTCGCGCCCGCGCATCAGGCCAAAGCGAGGCCGAATCTCGTCGCGAAACTTGGTTTGGAGCTGATATAAATGGAGCGGTAGCTGACGGTAAGAGCGGATCATGTCCCGCGCGATGGTGGTGATTACCTCCTCATGGGTCGGGCCGAGCGCCACCTCCTGCTCGCGGCGATCGATAAAGGCAAACAAAATGCCCTCTGCCTTGGTGTAAGTATCCCACCGCCCTGACTCGCGCCACAGGTCGGCGGGCTGCAGCTGCGGCAGCAAACACTCCTGAGCCCCCGTCGCATTCATCTCATCGCGAACGATGGCCGACACCTTATTCAACACCCGCCACAGCAGCGGCAGATAGGCATAAACCCCGCTGGCAATGCGTCGCGTATAGCCTGCCCGCAGCAGCAGCTTGTGACTGGGGATCTCTGCCTCAGCAGGATCTTCGCGCAGCGTGACAAACAGCATTTGGGACAGTCGCATAGGGGGTTCTGGGGAAAATTACTTGGATCAGTTTAGTGTATCAAGGTTGATTGGTTATGTGCCAAAGCTTCAAAAGGTGAGTGGGTGAGTAGGTGAGTGGGTAAGACAATATTCACCTATTCACCAGCGCAGCGACCTCACCAGCGCAAGCGACCTCACCATCTCACCAGCGCACTCACCCTTTCTCCTTCGAAATCGCACCGACCACCCCATCAATCGCCCTTAAATAATCCGCTGGAGCCAGCCAAAGCATTGCCCCCCGCATCCCCGCTGAGACAGCAACCTGGTCATAGACCTCTATCCATTCATCCACATAGGCCGGGTATGCTTTTTTGCAGCCCAGCACCGTCACCCCCCCGCGAATGTAGCCGGTTAGGGGCTGCACTTCTTTGAGCGCAGCCGTCTCAACTTTGCGATCGCCCGTCAGCCTGGCCAGGCCCTTAAGGTCAAGCTGGGCATTACCAGGAATCACGGCCAGACAGACCCCGTGGCGATCGCCCCTGGCCACCAAGGTCTTAAACACCTGCTCCGGCGGCAGCCCTAGCTTTGCCGCAATACTTTCCGCCGCGAGGTCTGACGGGTCTACCTCATAGGTCAGCAGATCATACGCAATATCCAGGGCATCTAAAATTCGAGCTGCATTGGTTTTGCCCATCTTGACAGGCCTCTACGTTAGCTCCATAGATTGACGGCTCAAAGCGTTTAAAACCGTCTCTAGCAACCCTGGAAATCGGGCGTTTAGATCGGCAGCGCGAAGCGAGTTTAAATGCTGGGTACCTGACTTTTGGGTAGCGATCACCCCGGCCTCTCGGAGAATTTTGAAATGGTGGGAAAGGGTTGACTTTGCGATCGCGCCACCACAATCTCGGCAGGCTTGCTCTCCTTTTTGGGCCAATAGCTGTACAATCTCAAGCCGCACTGGGTCACCAAGGGCATACAACACCCCGGCCAGCGTAATCTGATCGCGCTCTGGATGGTAAATTGGCCGCATAGTTGCATTATGGCATATTGTTGCGCTAAAATTCTATTGTTCAATATTTTCGAACTAACTCACTTTAACCCATATCAGGTTCTACAAGGAGGGAATTATGTCCTCAGCAACTACTGTTCAATCCATTACAGAGACCACATTTGAAGCCGAGGTGCTTTCCCACAGCGAAGGGCCTGTGCTAGTAGACTTTTGGGCACCCTGGTGTGGCCCCTGTCGGATGGTCGGCCCCGTCGTCGAAGAGATTGCCACCCAGTTTGAAGGCCGCGCCAAGGTGGTTAAGGTCAACGTTGATGACAACAGCACCATTGCCAGTCAGTACGGTATCCGCAGCATCCCTACCCTGCTGATCTTCAAAGGCGGGAGCAGCGTGGATACCATCGTCGGGGCGGTACCTACGAAGACGTTGGCAGCAGCGTTGGAGAAGCACCTGGACTAAAGCACCGACAGCTGCTCCCCCTGCTGAGCGTAGAAAAGATCCTCCACGTCGCCGCGACGAAACAGGGGCTCTTTACTACGCTTAGACAGCTGGTGCGGTTTACTCGCGTCTTCTAGCTGCTTAAAGGCCTTTTCCTTGCGGCAGTGCAAAATCGCGGCGGCGTCTTTGAGCCGAATCCACTGTTGGCGAAACAGCTCGAGGAGGGTCTCCTCTGGCTCTTGTTGAATACGGGTGAGCAGCATTTTGGCCAGCAGCCAGCAGGCTTTGGTATCGGCCCCGGCTCGGTGAGAGGTGCCTACATCAAAGTTAAAGTGCTTGACCAGGTCGGGCAGACTGCGGGAGGGCAGGTCAGCCAGCATCAGCCGGGAGAGCAATACTGTACAAAACCGATGGCTGGGGGGGCGATAAAAGTGCCCCCCCATTCGCTTATATTCGGCTTGTAAAAAGCTGTAGTCAAAGTCGAGGTTGTGGGCAGTGAGCACACCTTTTGTGAGCAGGGCCTCATAGTCAACCCATACGTCCTCGGGAAGAGGCGCTTTCCCCACCATGGCCGGGGTAATGCCGGTGATTTTGGTAATAAACGGGGGCACCTTGACCAGCGGATTAATCAGCGACGTTTCTTGCTGCAAAATGCCGTCTTCGAGGGTGCCGTGCAGTACTGAAACCTCCATCACCCGAGACTTGTAAGCGACAGACCCAGTCGTTTCCACATCGACGACGGTCAACGGCGATTGGCTCACTCGACGATAAAACGCTAGCAGCTCTGTGGATAGCAATGATGCTTGACCTTGATGCTTCGTGCTCATGGGCAGTGCTTATAAAGGGGTATGCGTCAGGGGGTGCTGGCTCGAATAGACGGCGAGGTGGCCAGCTTTTGGGCCGCGGTTTGAATTTTACTCACATCCTGCGCTGACCAGTGGCGCGTTTGTTGGCAGTGATGGGCCACCAGTAGCCCCCATAGACCTTGCCCAGTTAGGACAGGGGCGACCAGGTTGGCACGAACCTGAATGTTTTTCAAAAAACTAAGATGGCAGGGGTCGAGACCCGCCATTTCGACGTCATCCATGGTACGGACGCGCCCATCGAGGTAAAGCTGAGCATATTCGTCGTTAAAGCAATCATCCGCCCCCGTTGAGCCATAGATGGAATACTCTAAAGCGCTCAAGGACTCTGCGGTCACCTGACCTTTCCACTGGCGATAAAAGTAGTAGAGAACAACGCGATCGCATCCATAGTAAGTTTGCAAAGCATCGAGTATCTCCTGTACGAGGGCATCTCGCTTTAGCGTTCTGGCTAGACGGTCTGCAACCCGCCGCATACCAGTATCTCCATCGGGGCTTATCATTGTGGACTTTAATTGTGGGCTTTAACTGAGTGGACTTTGGCTGGATGGGCTACCTAGTGAATTTTGGCTCAGCGTTAACTTTGGGACAATCGCTTGACCGGCGCACCGCTGAGACGCTGATGAATCTCTGCCAACCGCGCCGGAATCTGATCGGCATGGGGACTGTTGGCCAGGCATCGACTGAGATCAAGCTGCTCAAGTCGGTGGGCCTGCTGCCCTGGAAACCAATGGCCACCGTTACCTAGCAGGTTATACCGGGCCTGGGCAAATTCCACCATATCGTAGGCATCCATCAGATTACCTAACCACAGCATAATTGGAATATTAAGCTGATCCGGCGTGTCTTGCGGACCCGGCAAACCGACGTGCCAGGTTTTGTGCCAGGTTTTGCCCAGGGCGGCGATCGCAGCCGACTCCAGGCGTTCTAAAATCGGCGGCAGCACCTCGTTGGCCTTATCTATCAAGGGTACGGCATTCAGGTGCTCGTCAAAGTCAGAAGGTCTGGCCGCCCCCAAACTCAGGGTATGGACCTGGGCATGGTTCAGGCAAAACAGGTCATTAAACACCATCGGGCTAAGGGGATGGCACAGCTCCACCAGCTTCTCAGGTGGGTTGTATAAATGCCCCCCCTTGTCAGACGGGCTGATAATAAAAACGCCCATATCGTGACGGGTTGCGGCCTCAATCGCAGGCCAGTTGTCTTGAAAAATGTAGTACCAGTGCAGGTTTACATAGTCAAAAGCACCGGTCTCAATGGCATCAACAATCACCTGGGTGGGGCCGTGGGTTGAGAACCCCACGTGGCGCACGCGCCCCTGCTGTTGGAGCTTAGCGACCCTATCCAAGCAGCCACCAGGGCGCACGGTCCACTCCAGCAATTCTGGTGTATTGATGCCGTGAATCCCTAACAAGTCCACATAGTCCAGACGAAGATTCGCCAGGGACTTTTCAAAGGTCTCTAGAAAATCTTGGGAGTTTTCCCTGGGGGAGACTTTGGTTTGTACGATCATTTCATCGCGGGGCAGCGTGGGCAGCACACGCCCCAGCTGTACTTCTGAAGATCCATACCCCCGAGCTGTCTCGATGTGGTTAATGCCGAGATCAACCGCACGATAAATTGTCGCGTCTAGATTTTCTTGGTTTTTACGAGGGATGTCTGCAAGGGGCACATCTTTCCAAGAGTGCTGGTAGCGCATCCCCCCGCAGGAGAACACCGGAATTTGTAGCTCAGTGCGACCAAAACGGCGATATTGCATGAACCTGTCTCAGGGCTAGAGATTTTAAGGGGCGCAGGGCCTCTTGTCAGTATGCAAGATATTTTGAGAATCGGCTGAGGCTTAGAAACCCGATTTTTATTGAACGCCCAGGTGTGTGGTTCAACTTGTTGCAAAAACCGGGTTTCTGAGGTGGCCTACATCGAGCGAACCGAAGCCTTACTGTCGATCACTTCCCCAATCAGGACTTCATCTGTCACGCCTGCAAAAATGCCGTTTTCTAACACCCCTGGGATGTTGTTGAGGGTTTTCTCCAGACTGGCGGGGTCGTCAATGCCGTTGGCAAATTTGACATCGACGATCAGGTTGCCGTTGTCAGAGACGATCGGGCCTGCTTTCTTTTGCCCCATGCGGATAGCCGGTTCGCCGCCGAGGGCTGCGATCGCACGCATCACCGGGGTCACAGCCATGGGCACCACTTCCACCGGCAATAGGAAGGTCGTGCCGAGCTTGTCTGTCAGCTTGCCGCTGTCTACCACAACAATAAACTTAGCCGCCAGAGAATCCACAATTTTTTCCTGGGTGTGAGCCGCTCCGCCCCCCTTGATCAGATTCTTTTGCGGATCTACTTCGTCCGCCCCGTCAATCGCCACGTCAATGTGATCCACTTCATCGAGGGACACCAGGGGGATGCCATAGTCCCGGGCTAGCACAATCGCCTGAAACGAAGTCGGAATGCCCTTAACCTCTTTGAGATCCCCCGACTGGAGCCGCTCACCGATAAACTGGATCGCAAAGGCGGTCGTCGATCCAGTTCCCAACCCGACAATGGTGCCCGACTGCACCTGAGCGGCGGCAGCCCTTCCCACCTCTTGCTTCATCAGCTTTACCGGATCCATGTCTGCACTCATCTCTCATCTCCTGCGCTAATATTCGGGATCTAGCATACGTTAATAAGGTGGTGGGTAATGGGTAGTGGGTAGTGGGTGATGAAGTTTTGAACTTTATATTTTCCATATCTCCCCCGCCCCGCATCTCCCCTTCCCCGCATCTCCCCTTCCCCGCATCTCCCCTTCCCCGCATCTCCCCTTCCCCCCATCTCCGCGTCCCCGCGTCTCCCCTTCCTTATGCACCGCTCCCTCGCCCTCACCCGCCCCGACCTCGGCCACCAGCGTCTCTGGATGTGGCGCGGCTGGCGAATTCGCTATACCTACTTGATGCCAGATAACCCGGAGGCTCAGACGGCGACGCCGCTGCTGCTGGTACATGGGTTTGGGGCCAGTCTGGAG
>JBCCRZ010000290.1:0-7347 GCA_039200855.1 Cyanobacteria bacterium P01_D01_bin.44
CCTCATCTGAGGATGACTTCAGATTTACCCGTGTTTGGGTGCTTTCTTCCGAGAATACCTGGCAGGTGGTGGCTGCCCATTCCAGTATCATCTCGAGCTAAAACGCGTGGCCACACCCGTGTAGTTGTTTAGCGGCTAAGCCCACATGGCTAATATTCTGTTCTGTATAAAGTTTTGGTGTAGAGGTCCCTGACCTGATAATCATAAATAGGCCAGGGCATTCTAGGTGAAATCCCCTAATAACCATTTAATTCCTGTTCTTTTAATCATTGTTGTTGTCACTGGCTATTGTCGCTGTCTATGAAACTCACTTCTCTAACCACACTGTTGTCCGTAGGCATTTTGTTTGTGCCGGCTAAAACCTTTGCGTTTGATTTCCAGATGGGGGCTGATGAGACGGTTATCTTAAATGATGATTTTGAGACGGGGGCTGGTTGGCAGCTGGGCAATCAGGTAGAAATATCAGAGGGCGTCTTAACCCATAAAGACGCTGGTAGCTACGGTCGAGCGTCTTACACCTTAGAAACGCCCCTCAGTCTCAATGATGGTGCGATTAGCCTCTATTGGCTAGGGGTTTTCCCAGACGGTGCCCATAGGGAAAAAGACGCCTACTGGCCCTCGCTTCAATATGCTGATAATCCGGCGATCTGTTGGGATAGCAGTACCCATGACGTAGTTGACCTGGGCACAGATGGGCAATGCAGCAGCGGGTATATCAGAGTCGATGAAGATAGCGAGCTGCGGGTATGGCTCAGACCCAAAGCCCCCACGACGTTCAATCGTTTATATATCGACCAGGGTTTTATCCCCGGTAAAGATCCTGAGAAGTTAGATAGCCCGTTGGCACAGTTGAGTATCCCGAATCATCCAGACCCTGCCGCAGAGCAATATCGTCTCAAGATTGAGCAGACCGATGAGATTGCTGCAGCGACGCTGTCCCACTGGAACGGGAGCGACTGGCAAAGTTTGAATGCCCGCAGTGGCAGCAGTCTGCCTTTACTCATTGATGCCTCTGATTGGATCAATATTGACGGCACGATCCAAGCTCCTATCTTTGAAGCGCTCAACTTTCAATTTCGAGGGCCAGGTCCCAATGATACGGCAACTGGGGTCAGTGCTGTTGCCTTAACCCAGGCGTTAAATAGTGACCCAGCTCAATCTGTCCCAGAACCCTCCAGTGTTGTGGGTCTGATGGCCTTGATGGGCACCGGCTTTCGACAAAAACAAAAATCATCTTAGCCGAGTCTAGCCAGGGTTTTGGTCAGCAGCTTCCTGTGTGTTGAGACTGTAACTGTATCAATGGCTGTATCGATGGCTGTAAGATTAGTCAGAAATATCCCGAGTCAGTAGCGACATGATTAATTTTTGTGAATATATTGGGAAAACTTGATTTAATAAAAGTTGTTTTGTACCAATAGTTAAGGGGAGGATAGTTGAGTGATTACGAATCTCAGCGTTCTGTATTCTCAACCATCCGATCTCTTGGAGGTTAAGCAGCGTTTCAAAAATCATCCTTCTGAGAAAACGCTGATTCAGGTCTTTTCGGGTCAAATTAAAAAAGCACAAATCGAACGATTACTTCACGAGTTGAAGGATGCTTTTCAGGAAGCTGCCATTATTGGCACCACCACAGCGGGTGAGATCTTAGATGGCCAAGTAGAAGAAAACACCGTTGTGGTGAATCTCTCTTTCTTTGACTCCACCACAGTTCGAACGACATTAGTGGATCAATATGATGACCTTTGGTCAGCAGGCAAGACATTGGCCCATGCTTTAGCGCCTGCTGACCCTAAAGCAATTATCCTATTTGGGTGCAGCATCAAAGACGGCTACAAGATTGATGCATCCCCGGTATTAGCTGCGCTTTACGACACATTACCCCAGGCAATCATTGCCGGTGGCCAAGCCGGTGACAATGGCAATGGCGTGGTTTCTTACGTGTTTACCGAAAAGGGGATTGTCGAGCATGGGGCGGTGGCCGCGGCACTGTCAGGGGCGTATTTATCTGCACACAATAGCTACAACCTCAGCTGGGTGCCCATTGGCAAAAGACTCACCATTACCAAAGCCGTAGGTCCACGGGTTTACAGCATCGATAATCAAACCCCTGTCGATTTGTACAAGCATTATCTAGGGCAGGAGGTCGTGGATGGTTTGCCACTGGCTGCGGCAGATTTCCCCTTAGTCATCCAACGAGACGGGATTCCTATGGCAGTCCACGCCCTGGGGGTGAACGACGACGGCTCTTTTGACTACATCCATTCTTTCCATTCAGGGGAGCAAGTTCAATTTGGGTTCTGCCATTCTGGCCTGTTGGCATTAGCAGCACAACAGGTCTTTGATGAGTTGAGAGTCCATCCCGCCCAAGCAGCCTTCATCTATTCCTGCGTCTCACGAAAATGGATTCTCGGCAAGGATATAGATGTTGAGATTGCACCGATTGCCAAACTCGCACCCACTGCTGGTTTCTTTGCCTATGGTGAATATTTCACACATCCCACAGGTAAATGTTTACTCTTCAGTCAAACAATGACAGTTCTGACCTTGGCAGAGTTAGATGAGCTTGAAATGCCAACCCTGGCGACTGAGCTGCAACCCGTCATTACGGAAGAAGAGTCGAAGCAACTTAAGACGCTGCGGGTGCTGCATCGCCTGGTTGAGACCTCTGCAAAGGAAATTGAGACCGCCAATCAAAAACTGGCGGAGATGGCCCACGAGGACAGTCTGACCGGACTCCCCAATCGGCGCTATTTTGATCAGCAGCTTTCTAATGAATTCAAGCGGGCTAAAAGGACCGGAGAGCCCCTTTCTTTACTTCTGATAGATGTCGATGGCTTTAAACTTTATAACGATACTTACGGTCATGCGGAGGGAGACAGTTGCCTACGAGGGGTTGCCACTGTGCTCAAAGACATGCCAAAACGCCCCGGTGATTTTGTTTCACGCTATGGTGGTGAAGAATTTGTCTGTATCCTACCCAACACTGATTTGGATGGGGCGATGTTGTTGGCAGAAAGAATCCGGCAAGATGTGATTAAGTTGTCAATTCCCCATGCAACCTCAACGGTTTCGAAGTATTTAACGGTTTCTATAGGGGTTCAAACCATTGATAGCATAACGGAGAAAATGACGGCAGAGGACTTTTTTGTGATGTGTGACAAGCAGCTTTATTTCGCCAAAGCACAGGGTAGAAACAAAGTGTGTGGAAGCGGAATGCACTAGCGTCTCCCCCCCAGATAATGCCCGACTGGCTACGGTACTGTTCGAAAATACACAACCACTGCACTGGTTACATATTCATGAAACCTGGATGCCCAAGCACATCACAAAAGTAGGTCCGTATGATTTTTAAAGAATGAACGCACAGAGATCGTCAGAAACTCACTACATCCAAGGCATTGATGGCTTAAGGGCGCTCGCTGTATTAGCCGTCATAATTTATCATCTAAACACAGCCTTTCTGCCAGGCGGGTTTACAGGGGTCGACGTGTTCTTCGTCATTTCTGGATATGTCGTCAGCAAATCCTTAGCCAGGAGGCTTTCGCCCAATTTCTTTACCTACGTAGCAGACTTCTACAAAAGAAGAATCATTAGAATAATCCCCCCACTCTGGGTATGCCTCATTGTCTTCAGTCTCATATCGACCCTATTTATCCCCTCAGCCCGAGTTAGTGAGACCAATGACCAGACCGCGTTAGCTGCGTTTTTTGGCCTGAGCAACTTTGCCCTGATTTGGTTCCACGATGGATACTTCTCACCCGAGGCTGAGTTTAATCCATTTCTTCACACCTGGTCATTGGGCGTAGAAGAACAATTCTATGTATTATTTCCGGCTATTTTCTTTATTTGGTTAGCCTTCAAAAATGAACAATCCCTACTGGGTGGGTTATCCCGTAACCTATTGCCAGGTCTGGCTATTTTATCGTTAATCCAAGCCTACGCCCAAACGACATCTGACCCTAATAGCGCCTTTTACCTATTGCCCAGCAGATTTTGGGAAATGGCGTCAGGCGGAGTGCTCTTTACCTTGCAGACCAAGAACATTGGCTTCTCAAAGTCGACGAGGCAGTCAAGTTTACTGTTGCTACTGGGCACTGTTTTACTAGGGATTAGCTTTCTCTATTCAGATCGACAGTCATTTCCATTCCCATGGGCTATCCTCTCAGTGGTTGGCACGATACTGTTGCTTATTGGCCTAACCAGCATTGACCCTGCGCAGCAAAAGCGATCTCCTATCCATCGGTTGCTCGAGGCGAAGGTCGTCACCTACCTCGGGAAAATATCCTATTCTTTGTATCTGTGGCACTGGCCCGTATTTGTCCTATTCAAATGGACGGTTGGGCTAGAGCAGATGGGCCAGATGACTACGGCTGTGATCCTGAGTTTTTTGTTATCGATTGCGTCATATCATTTTATTGAGTCGCCCATACGCCGCAATCAATATTTGAAGCTGCAAAAAAGCTGGAAGATAATATCTATGGGTTTAGTGACAACATGCGCCTTATTTTTATTGGCGGCTGGTATCTTCAAATCACATTCCCTCATTAGTCTAAGCGTTACCAAAGATAGATTTAACTGGTACCCTTACGAAAATGCCTCTAGCGTAGCGCCCGATATTGATGCAGATTCTAGCTTGGCTGAGCGTCAAATATTTGTCATCGGAGATTCCCATGCAAGATCTTACGCCACCCTGCTTAACGAGGTTTCTACACAGCTAGGGTTAGACAAAATACATACCTATTCCAGAGCAGGCTGTCCCGTGGCTTCCTTATATAAGCCGATGGCTCAAGCCTGTAAAAAGTACTTAAATCAAAAGCTTGAAACCATAGAAAAAGAAGGACAGCCGGGCGATATTGTATTTCTGGCTTCGATGAGATTAGAAAGACTAGATAAGTCGATTAAATTTAACACCTACGATGGCGTCACTGCCGAAACCAGGCGTCTCGCCTTAGCAGAAGCCAGTGCTCTCATCGACAGATTGGAATCTCAGCAACTACAGGTGTTGATTGAGGCTCCTAAACCCGTCTTTAGTTCGCCGCCCTATCGGTGTGCAGATTGGTTCAATCAAAACAATCCTGTTTGTGCGACTGGGCTCACCGTCAGTCGATCCTTTTTACAGGAACACCGTCGGCCCACGATGGAAGCCATTGCCACCCTGAAGCGTCGGCATGAAAATTTGTCCGTGTGGGATCCCTTTGAGGTCCTCTGCAAAGAAGAACCTTGCTCGGCATTTGACGGAGATAAGCCCTTGTTTTTTGATGGAGATCATCTCAGTGGGCATGGCAATCGAGTACTGAGACCTTCTTTTATCAATAAACTGTATGAACTTTGGCAGCTTTGACCCGCCAGCGTGTAGTAACGCACTGCCCCCCGTGAACGCCATGCCACGGTGCGATTAGATCAGACGCTGGTTTTGATTGCAGGCGGAGGTCCCAAACAGGTGCTCTCCAGAGTTGATGCGGTGGAGATAGACGAGCAAGGCAACCTGACAAACTGGACAGAACTGTCGCCCTTGCCAGAACCGCGCTATGCCCACGCGGCCTTTGCCCATGATGGTTATATTTATGTCTCGGGAGGGTTTGTGCGCTATGGCAGCAACGAGACCAGCCGACAAGTGTTTAGATTACCGTTTAACAAATAAAAATTTTTATGGCTGTTATGTCTGACGTTTATTATGAAACAGGGAGATAGCAGCAAATCCATTCGACCTACAGCAGACTATAATTTTGAGGTATGACGCCTATATTTCTAGTTTGTTGGGAGTACGAAATTGCGCATAGTGGCCATTGAACCCCATCATCAACTTCGACCCTATGTGCTGAGCTATCGGATCGTTGAAGACAAGCTGGGAGAGTTCGCAGGGAAACCGATTTGGACTTGCCCTGAACCCATTGGTGTGTTGAGTGCAAACTTTGGGAAGCGTTCGTACCATGAATCGGGCGAGATTCACCCTAAGATTGGTTTGCTAGGGGTACAAACGCGCACTCGTCAATGGATATCCCAGCCAGAGACTTTGTTCGTCATGGCCATATTGACCGTACCCGGCATGATGACCTTGTTTCCAGAGATCGGCCAAGAGTCTGCTGATCACCTGCTTGATGTTGCAGGTTTGTGGGGTGAGCGAAGGGCAGAAGCGTTTTGGCGCTGCCTTCCCGACAAATTGCGACTCGAAGATGTAAAAAGGGCAATGGATAGATGGCTCTTAAACTTGCTCAGCGCAGCACCGATTTCTGTGAGGAAGCGCCGTTTACAGCTACATCAGGCGCTTACGTCCAACCAGCGCATCGATACAGCGTGTGAGCAACTCGGCATGACACCCAGGACGCTACAGCGTGAATTTCAACGCCATCTTGGCGTAAGCCCGAAGCAAGTCATGAACCTGTATCGATTGCAGCGCAGTGTCAGAGCCAATGTGGAGAGAGCCAATGTGGAGACTGTATCCCAGAGCCCTATGCAAGAGTTTGCGGATCAGGCTCATGAAATACGTACATGGCGTCGATATTTGAGTCGAACGCCTGGCCGATATTGCACTGAGCATAGATCGGCACTGGCTAAAGCCTTTGCCTCCTCAACCCAACGAGTCAACTCAGATCCGACCATTTTCTACCTATAGATGTCACTTCAGAGGCAACAGGCGAATTGTCTCGCCTTCCCACACTTTTTTCGCTCTCCTCTCTTGACTAGTATTTTGTCAATCAAATATTTTCGGGTAGTCTAGTTCTCATGCAAAATGTTTATGGGAGTACGCATGAGGTATGGGAAAGAAACTCTATCGGGTTCGGGCGTAACCGGTGTTCCTCGACCCTCAGCAAAGGGGCTGAAATAGTTGTCAGTTAGCCGTTGTAGAGCATCAATTAGGAAATAGGACTAGAGTTGGAATATTACCGCCAATCTAGTCCCAACAACATAATTTCTATAATGTCTCAATCTCATGCATCTGACCAGAGCCGACTCGTTGTCGCCCAAGCCGAGCACCTATCCAAGTATGTCAACCAGGCAGCGGTTGAAGGGATCCCGGTCCATGAAGTTGAGCAGGGCATTTGGGAGTGCCTATTAGTGATGGGTCGAGAGGCCCTGGGGCGGTATTTATCGGTGCAAGGGACCGGAGATGTAGGTGAGACAATTGAACTAGAAACCGGAACGGTGGTCCGCCGCTTGCCTTCATTGCATGTACGAGGCTATCAATCGGTGTTTGGTGAGTTTGAGATCTGTAGTGACCCCCAAAATTAGGACAGTGCTTAGAGAGAGTAAGCTAGAGTCCATAGGGGGCAGGCATCATGTCAAACAAGCACAGAAATTACAGCAGCGAGTTTAAGGCCAAAGTCGTATTGGAGGTGATCAGTGGTC
>JBCCRZ010000291.1:0-7342 GCA_039200855.1 Cyanobacteria bacterium P01_D01_bin.44
ATACTGACACTGATTGATAGACTCAGCCTTTTATTCACCTCAAAGGACGAATTAGCAATTGTTTCACACAGACGCTGTCCCACCACCTCAGCTTCTGCTGTATCAGTGTCGCTGAGAATGATGACAAACTCTTCCCCTCCGTAGCGAAACGGGGTGTCATAAAATCGCATGTTGTTGCGCAACCGCTCTGCAAGCAGCTGCAGCACCTCGTCTCCAATAATGTGACCATGGGTATCGTTAACTTCCTTAAAGTAGTCGATATCTAAAACCATCAGGCACAGACTAAGGGAGCGCTGCCGAGCATTTTGAATTTGGCGCGGTAGCTCTAGATCAAAGGCGCGTCGATTGCTGAGCTGGGTTAGCGAATCGACCAGCGCGATGGCCGATAGCCAATCGTTGGTGCGGGCTAACTCACGGTAAGCTTGGGCCCGTTGCAGTCCAATTCTGACCTGCGCTTGCAAGAGGCGATCGCACAGGAGGGTCAAGTCAGCATTGACATCGCTCGATAGCTCTAGATAAGCATCTGCGCCCGCCTCCAAAAATTCGATGGTTTCGCGCAGGGGGATGAGATATCTGCCCTCAACGGATTCCGCCTGAGTCGCCACTAAAATAAAATAAATGCCAGACAGCCGTCGATGCTGCTTAATTTGATGCAACACCGTCAGGGCCTCAAGAGTTTTAACTTGCACAATAGCAACATCAGGAGGCGTCGCAAACATCAGGCCCTCTGACTGCTGCAAGGTCGTCGAGGTCTCTACCGTGAGCGCTTCTAACCCCCGCACCCGGCTAAGAATATTGGTTGAGAAGTCAGGATCACCCACTAGGAGTACAAGCGCGTTCATCAAGTTTGTTTAAAACTCAGTAATCAAGGCTAATGTTTGCGTCTTCAAGCTATGAACCATGGCTCAACGACATCCATTCACAGCGCTTATACCCCCTGGGTGACTTGGCCTGAAAGATAAGGGGGGATCTCTTATATCAGCCAAACCTTTATATCAAGAAAACCTTGTTAGAATTTTCGACCATCTCTATCTAACCAGGCAAGCTTACGTACATTGACTTATTTTTTTATCAAAGAATATAAGCCGTAGAACTTTATATTTAATCTTCTGCTAAGAAATATTTCGGGCTCCCTTTGACCAAACCTTCGAAGCGGAGGCTGTCAAAGCTCCTCAAAACCCAATTTTATGAAGGTTTGATCACAATTGTCTGCAAGTTAATACATGCTTGCGAGCTATTCCTGGCGTTGCTCAGGTAAGTTTCACCAAGATCGACTGAATATCGGTCAGAATATTAGAGTTAGTAACAACCCTCACACATTGCCGCTTTAGCATGTCCATTTCAAAGCCCATGTCAGCCACCGGTGAACAAATTCGGGACACCTTCCTGCGCTTTTACGAAGCCAAGGGGCATCGAATTTTGCCGAGTGCCTCCCTCGTGCCAGAGGACCCCACCGTTTTGCTGACGATTGCTGGGATGCTCCAATTTAAGCCGATTTTCTTAGGGCAACGGACGGCGGAGGTGCCACGGGCGACCACTTCTCAGAAATGTATTCGCACTAACGACATTGAGAATGTGGGTCGTACCGCGCGCCATCATACGTTCTTTGAAATGCTGGGCAACTTTAGCTTTGGCGACTATTTTAAGGAGCAGGCGATTGCCTGGGCCTGGGAGCTTTCAACTGAGGTGTTTAAACTACCGGCTAATCAGCTGGTGGTCAGTGTCTTTCGTGAAGATGACGACGCCTTTAACATCTGGCGCGACCAGATCGGGGTGCCCTCCAAGCGGATTATCCGGATGGATGAGGAAGATAACTTTTGGACCTCGGGCCCCACGGGGCCGTGTGGGCCGTGCTCTGAGATCTACTACGACTTTCATCCTGAGTTGGGCGACGACGAGATTGATCTAGAAGACGACACCCGGTTTATCGAGTTTTACAACCTGGTGTTTATGCAATACAACCAGGATGCCGAGGGTACGCTGACGCCGCTAGCCGCGCAGAATATTGACACTGGCTTGGGCCTTGAGCGGATGGCGCAGATCCTCCAAAAGGTGCCTAATAACTATGAAACCGATCTGATTTTTCCGATTATTGAATCTGCTGGAAAAATTGCTGGGCTAGACTACCACAAGGTCGACGAGAAAACGCAGGTGTCGCTCAAGGTAATTGGCGACCACGTGCGGGCGGTCGTCCACATGATTGCTGATGGTATTACGGCGTCAAACGTGGGGCGCGGCTACATTCTGCGCCGCCTCATCCGACGGGTAGTGCGCCACGGTCGGCTACTGGGGATTGAGGGGGCGTTTATCAATAAAGTGGCTGACACTGCGATCGCACTCTCCGCCTCGGCCTACCCCAACCTGCGCCAGCGCGAAAAGGTGATCAAAACCGATCTAGCACGGGAAGAAGCCCAGTTCCTCAAAACCCTGGAGCGGGGCGAAAAGCTGCTGGCTGAGATCCTGGAACGTGAGCAGACTAAGATTTCTGGCCCAGACGCCTTCGAGCTATACGACACCTTCGGGTTCCCGCTGGAGCTAACCCAGGAGATTGCCGAAGAAAGCGGCCTCAGCGTGGATGTGAAGGGCTTTGAAGCCGAGATGGAAAAACAGCGCCAGCGTTCAAAAGATGCCCACGAAACCATTGACCTGACCGTGCAGGGCAGCCTCGATAAGCTAGCGGAGCACATCCACTCTACTGAGTTTCTTGGCTACACCGACATGAGCAGCCAAAGCCAGGTAGAGGCGCTCTTAGTAGAGGGCGAATCGGTGGCCTCAGCCGAGGTGGGCACCGAAGTCCAGGTGTTGCTCAATCAGACCCCCTTCTACGCCGAATCCGGGGGGCAAATCGGCGATCGCGGCTATCTATCAGGGGACTCCGCCGTGGTGCGGGTCGAAGACGTGAAGAAAGAGAGCGACTTTTTTGTTCACTTTGGTCGGATCGAGCGGGGTACTCTGAACACGGGGGATCGGGTCAGTGCCCAAATTGACCAGGCCTGCCGTCGTCGCGCCCAGGCGAACCACACGGCTACCCATTTGCTACAGGCGGCACTCAAAAATCTGGTGGACGACAGCATTTCTCAAGCAGGGTCCTTAGTGGCCTTTGATCGCCTGCGGTTTGACTTTAACTGCCCCCGGGCCCTCACCCCCGATCAGGTGCAGCAGGTCGAAGCCCAGGTGAATAGCTGGATTGCGGAAGCCCACGAAGCCGATGTAACGGTGATGCCGATTGCCGAGGCGAAGGCAAAGGGTGCGATCGCAATGTTTGGCGAAAAATACGGCGACGAGGTGCGGGTGATCGACTTCCCCGGCGTTTCAATGGAGCTGTGCGGCGGTACTCATGTCCGCAACACGGCTGAGATTGGCTTGTTTAAGATTATCTCTGAGTCCGGCGTAGCCGCTGGTGTACGACGGATTGAGGCGGTGGCGGGTCCAGCCGTGCTGGAATATTTGAATATTCGCGATCGCGTCGTGCGTGAACTCAGCGATCGATTCAAAGCCAAACCCGAAGACCTCACCGAGCGCGTCACTAACCTGCAAACCGAGCTCAAGACCACCCAAAAAGAACTGGCCGCCTTGAAGTCTGAGTTGGCCCTGACTAAATCTGATCGGCTGCTTAGTGAAGCCGAGCCGGTTGGCCCGTTCAAAGTCCTGGTTGCTAACTTAGAGGCCGTAGACGCTGATGCCCTCAAAACCGCAGCCGAGCGACTACTGCAAAAGATCGGAGAGGGGGCCGTTGTGCTGGGCTCAGTCCCCGCAGAGGGCAAAGTCAGCCTGGTTGCTGCCTTTAGCAAAGACGTTATTAGCCAGGGTCTCAAAGCCGGACAATTTATCGGCGGCATCGCCAAACTCACCGGCGGCGGCGGCGGCGGTCGCCCCAACTTTGCCCAGGCAGGGGGCCGCGACGCCTCGAAACTGCCTGAAGCTTTGGAAGTCGCAAAAGAGCAGCTACAGAATAAGCTGTCCTAGTGCTAGGCAGGAAAAAAGTTTGAGGTTTGCACATTTACTTTTGCCATAGCTTGCCCGCACTAGAAATATACTGATTCGTAGTAGGGAACTATGGATCTATTAACGCTGGCTGCCTGACAGAGCTAATAGATCAAAGTATGACGATCGGATATATTGCCTATGCCTTCAAAAAATGAGCTGCAAACTATCCTCAAAGAGCAGTACGGCATCAACAAAAATATTAGTCAACCCTTGGCAACGGAGGACTGCGAGCAAATCGTAGCCACCCTGCAAGGTCAGCCCAGCCTTGTCAAACTGGTGGACTCTTTTGCCCTCAAAAACGCCGACCTAGGTCGAAACAACCGACACTTTGGCCAGCTGCGCAGTCAGGCCGAGAAAAAACTTAGCGCGGTGAAAGCAGAATACCATCAGCTCGAAAATCAGATTGCAACGCTAGAGCATGCCAAACAAACTTTGACCGAGCGCAGGCAAACCCTTGAAACAGACATCAAACAGCTGACCGCCCAAAACCAGCATCTTGATTCTACGGTCCAAGGGTTAACGACCCAAAACGACGAACTGATAGAAGCCAACACGCAGCTCAAAAAAGACAACAAAGATCTCAAAAACGCTGTCGATCAGATTCGGCTGCGATTAGCCCGAGACACTAAAATGCTGCTGCAGTATGAAGACAGCGAAATTCGAAAGGCTTTGATCCGCCTGTTCCGTTGGACCTTGGGATAGGGGTAACTCACCATGGCACGAAAAAAAGGCCGAAATTTTAGCGGCATGAGTTATCGCGAGGTACAGCGTTCTAACTCAGATAGACGTAGCAAACTCCTCAAAAAAGACCAGAAATGGTTGAAAGAAAACGGTTACAAAAACGTTGGCTGGAATAACGTTATTAAGCTGTACCAAAAGATTAATGACCTGTTAATACAGCCTGACCCGAATGAAGACACCCTCGAAGAGTTATTCCTCAAGGCCGATCGGATTGGAAATAAGTATCAAACCCCAGAAGAAATAGCTGCTTTTAATCAAAAACTAGCGGCTGAAGTGAATGAAATTGCTGCTCAAGTAGATCGACAATTTCCCGACTCAGAAATAGAAGTCATCGACTATCGTCAACCCAGCCGTAAACGCAAAACAAAGGCTAAAGGCAAACACCGACCACGGGCTTAACAGCGCATTGATTATGGACACTCAAGATAAAACACTGCAAGAACTCTTTGCCCTGGCCGATAAAGTTGGCAAAAAGAGGTATCACAGACTCACAAGCCAAGATTTTGAGGACTATCGAAAATTTGATCATTGGCGCTATATCAATGGAGATTTTGAATGTGGCACGACTCCAGAGAGCAAGCAGTGGGCTAGAGATAACTCTGATTGGCATTGCCCTATCTGTGGAGAACGATTTGCTGACAAAGGCGGTAGAACCATCGATCACAAATTGCCCCGAGCCCAATATCCCTGGCTGGCTCTAGACTTTAGAAACCTGTGGGTGATTTGCCGACCATGCAACCAAGAAAAAGGCGAAATGCATTGGTACGAATACGAACACTATATCCTGACCCATCATCCAGACCGTTATCGAGATATTGATTTTGCCCGCCCTAGAAAGCTACTTCAAACCCTTAAAGATTAGACACTTCATTTGCCCCTGGGTGGTAAACCAGTGCAGAGGGAACCTAAGACATATTGATGCTAGTATGTCTGCATGAGAACAACCATTCGATTAAATGACGAGCTACTACAGACAGCGAAGCAACATGCGCTAGCAACGCAGAGAACGCTGACGCAGCTTATTCAGGATGCGTTAGTGGTGTTACTGGAGCAAGAAAAAGGTGCTGCTTCTCCGCGTACTGTTGTATTGCCTACGTTTAGGGGAGACGGAACTTATCCAGATGTGGACATTAATCGAAGTGCGAGTTTGAGAGACCAGATGGAGCTATCTGAATGAGAGACTCTCTCTATGCGACTCTGTGATGTCAACATTTATATCAATGCTCACAGAGTCGAGAATACAGGCCACGAGTTTTACTATCAGTGGCTGAAGACGCAACTAGAAGGAAGCGAAACGTTTCTGTATTGTGATTGGATATTGAGTTCATTTGTGCGGATTGTAACCCATCCGAAAATCTATAAAACCCCAACACCTTTGCCCCAAGCACTGGAATTTGTTGGAAGTGTCAGAAGTCAACCTAATGCGCTAGGCATTATGCCTGGCGCATGCCATTGGCAAATATTTGAGCAGCTGTGCTTGAAGAATAATGTAACTGGTAATTTAATCCCCGACGCATACTTGGCGGCATTGGCAGTAGAAGCGGATGCGGTGTGGATTACGGCTGATGAAGACTACAGGATATTTGAGCCCACCTTAACCTGGCAGTTATTATGCCCGTAGGATAGAAAGCAATGCGCCTCCCTCCTGATGAAGACTCAAAACTGACCATCAACATCGTGCCTATGATCGACGTGGTGTTTGCAATTTTGGCCTTTTTTATCCTATCGACACTCTTTCTCACCCGAGGCGAGGGGCTCCCTGTCGATTTGCCCTCGGCGGTGAGCTCGACCCAGCAAGACCAAACCAACTTGACCCTGACCATTACCGCTGACGGCAACCTTTATCTGGACCAAGACCTGGTGAAACTGACCACCCTGATCGCCGAAGTCAAGTCGCGATTGGCTCCGGGGCAGCCAGCTCTGGTCACCGTCAACGCCGATGAAAGCACCAGCCACGGTCGAGTTGTCGCTGCGATGGATCAGCTGCGCACCATTGAGGGATTGAGATTAGGAATTGCGACCCAAAGACCTTAGCTTTTTGGAGTTATTAAGGTTGAAAATTAAAAGTTAAAAGTTCTTCGCACTAGATTCTAAGAAGATACATGACTATCAATTTTTAACTTTCAACCTTTAACTTTAGTAACCAATATCTTATAAAACTTCTTTTTTGAGTCCGAAAAAATCGCCTTACCGTATGGTTAAGTTGAACTCATTTTTGTGCTGCCTGTGTATCAACTCCTTCTCCTGATTCACTTAATTCTGCTCAAGGTTTTTCAGTTTTTACAGCCTTACTTGGTGCCCATTTGCTTGGTACTGGCCTGGAGCGTGGTGATCTTAGGCGTCTGGAATGTGATCGCAGCCGCCCGAGCCGGGGTTGAAAATGCGAAAACCTTACACCAGATCCCCTGCGCAGGCTGTAAGTTTTTTACCAATAGCCACCACTTAAAGTGCCCGGTGCATCCCGCTGAGGCAATGACAGAAACCGCCATTGGCTGCTCAGATTTTGAAATCGCGGACCCGATTGCGGCGGCCACCCAGCGACAAAAAACGGCTAAGGCTCAAGAGGGCGTTTTATACTGAGGTCAACTGTCTGATAGTGCAAAAAACGTATGGC
>JBCCRZ010000292.1:0-7329 GCA_039200855.1 Cyanobacteria bacterium P01_D01_bin.44
AGACCTGGCAAACACCTACGGGGTAGAAGGGGTGCCTGATGTGCGCATTGTGAGAGATGGCAAGGTGTCTGAGGGCTTTGTCGGTGCCTTAGACGAAACCCAGCTGCGATCGCGGCTCACCCAACTGGGCATATCTTCTGGCTTAGAGCAAGGGCTAACCGAGTTCCAGCGACTGCGAACCGCTGGGGATCGAGCAGCGGCCCAAGCCGTCCTCAAGCAGCTTATCCAGCAATATCCTGAGAGTGCAAAGCTGATGCTAGCCGCGGCGGAGCACCTGATCGCGCATGACCGTTTGGAGGATGCCCAGAAGCTGATTGGCCAAGCCGCCCTGCGTGCGCCCCGTGAGCTAAGCAACCGCGTCGAGGGCCTAAAATCCTTGCTGAACTTTAAACAGACAATCGTCCAAACCCAGCCAGAAACAGCGTCAGACCAAGCCTATATCTCAGCCTGTAAAGCAGCAGTTGCTGGAAACTATGAAGCCGCCCTGACCCAATTTTTAGAGATGGTGGAAAATGAGCGCGGAGATCGCAAAGACGTCGCCCGTAAAGCCATGATTGGCGTTTTCAATCTGCTCGGCGACGATAGCGAAATTACACGTAGCTATCGGAAGCAGCTGATGCAGGCACTTTTTTGAAGAGGGCTAAGGGCGTTAGCGAAGCCCTGCCCCTTGGGCTATAAGGGGCAGGGCGAAGGGTAAAGGCAAAAGTCTTGTAGGGTGGATTACGGATTGCCTGGCCCCTTTTAGGATACCGATCACATTAAACCCACCATCTCGATCAAATGATTGTTAAACCAAAACATTCCAAGACAAAGGGAGAAATTCAGAAAGGCAAAAAGCAAAATTAGGACGAAAGACGAAAAATGAGTGGTCCCTTCGCCCTTCGCCTAATCAAACCGTTTCGGCTTCGCCGAAATGCCTATCTTATCTACGCAACCGCCTGCTCTACCTTCTCGGTCAGCTTCTCGTAAGTCGCGCGCATCTTGAGACCCACCAGCACCTGGAATAAACCACTGCCGTTTTGGGAACCCGGATATTCACGGTGCTTGAGCAGAAGCTCAGTCATTTCGCCATAGGCCTTGGTAGAGAGGTTACTCAGGTGCTGCTCGATGTAGATCAGCTCCTCAAGGCGATCAAATTGACCATCGACCTCGAGCACCGACACCTCATTGCCAAAGTAGCTATCAGGGCCGTAGTGCATCCGGATACCGGGGTAAGAGCAGGTTAGCTTACGCCCGCAGGGAATCCAGTCAATGGTGGACCCTTCGTCAAACAGGTAAACCGGATCGAAGCCCTCTACGCCTTCTTTTTGGATCATCCGAACTCTGAGCACCTTGCGCTCTTTGTCGTCGGGGATCAGCTCGGTTGGCAAGATCTGAATCACCACATCGGCATACTGCTTTTGGACATCAATGTAAGCTTCAAAGTCAGGTTTGCGGGCGTTGATTGAGGCCAGTACATCCTCATAGGTATGACCCCGCTCGGCCATATCACGCTGGATCTTCCAGGTGACTTTGACCTCATCGCTGATGTCGAGATAAACGCTGAAATCAAGCAAACCACGAACCCGTTCGTCATATAGCGGATGTAGCCCCTCGATCACCACAATGTGGTTGGGCTCGATCCGCTCAGGGGGATCAAGTTCACCGGTTTCATGGTTGTAAATCGGCTTGTCGATGGCGGTGCCTGCTTTGAGCGCTTTGATTTGCTCGTACATCAAATCAAAGTTATTGGCCTTGGGGTTTAGAGCGGTTACCCCTGCGACCTTGCGCTGCTTTCTGTCCAGACTGTGGTAGTCATCTAAGCAGATAACAGTCATAAATTCTGAGCCGAACAGGTCGGCTAGGCGACGCAAAAAGGTGGACTTGCCGCATCCAGAATCACCGGCAACGCCAATTAACACCACGCGGTCTGGCTGACTGGTCATAAGGCCCTCTATCAAATAAGCAGGTTTACAAAAAGGCGAGACTTTCCAAAAACAGGTGAGGTGAACCCATCTCACCTGAGCCTCGCATGGCGAAACGTGTAATTAAATTAAAAAGTCTTTACTAATTTGAATCGTATCAGAAACCGTAGGCTTTTGAAAGCATAGACTGATTGAGTTGGGATCACCGATACACATAGGTCTCAAAGGCTGATTCGGAAAGGAGCAGATAGCCGTATCAAGGCTCATTTTTATTGAAACTGTGCTGCCATTTCCAACACTTGATAGGCTTAATGAGGAAATTGCTTAAATCTAAGATGACGGCTTCAAACTTTTCACAAGAAGAAAGCGTTCTAAGGCGCTCTGTTTTGGGCTCGCGGCGGCTGAGCAATTACTGCTGGGCGACAATCACCCTACTGGGCGGCGCTGGCTTTTTATTATCGGGGCTATCTAGCTATCTGGGTACCAGCCTGCTGCCATTTGCTGACCCGACCCAGCTGGTATTTATTCCCCAGGGCGTTGCTATGTGCTTTTACGGCGTCGTGGGGATACTGCTGTCCGTCTATCTGTGGCTCCTGGTCGGGTGGGATGTCGGGGGTGGCTACAACGCCTTTGATAAAGCAGCCGGAGAGGCTCGGGTGTTTCGCTGGGGATTCCCTGGCAAAAACCGTCAGATTGATTTAATCTACCCCCTGGATAACATCCTGGCGGTCAAGGTGGACATTAAAGAGGGCATTAACCCCAAGCGCGCCCTCTATTTGCGGGTCAAGGGCAAAGGCGACATTCCCCTCACCCGAGTGGGGCAACCACTCCCCCTGGCCGATTTAGAAAATCAGGGGGCTGAGCTGGCTAAATTTTTGCAGGTGCCTTTGGAGGGGCTCTAGGTATCAGGGGCTAACGCAATGTGCAACTTTAGAGTGAGCGTCCCCCTTTTCCCTAGCGTTAGCGGCGCGAAGCGCGGGGACTGAGGGGGCTCTATCGGTGGCTTTAGCGATTGAGGATCCTCCCAAACCCCTCAAAAGGCAGGGCTGGAGAAGTTGCACAGGCCGTTGCCAGGTTTTAGGTTCTAGGTTTTAGGTTTTAGGTTGTGTGGCTTTACTTCATGCTTAACACTTAATGCCCTTATTGAAATTTGAGGAAAGGGGAAATGTTTTTGGGTAGTTACCAACTAAACGGCTATAAGCAGAATGGCTATAAGCAATGGGGCGTCTTGCTCGTTGCGATCGCACTCTTTTTAGGAGGCTGCACTAATGCCAACCAGCCCCAAGAGACCCTTTCTGAGTCTCAACCGCCGGCTGAGGTCGCCGCTGAGCCCATCGAGTCCAATATTGATTTTGCTGCTGGCTTAGCCCGTCTAGAAGGCAAAGCCACCGTAGAGCTGATGGTCAATGGCGAAAAAATTGTCGTCGAGGTGGATGGCTCACAAGCGCCCGTCACCGCCGGTAATTTTGTGGATCTCGTTGAGCGGGGGATCTACGATGGCACGGTCTTTCACCGGGTGGTCAAACAGCCCCAGCCGTTTGTGGCGCAGGGGGGCGACCCACAAAGTACCGACCCGAACGTGCCTGCCGCCCAGTTAGGCACCGGTAGCTTTAGCGATCCCGACACGGGGCAACCACGCTATATTCCCCTTGAGATTACCCCGGCTGAGGCCAGTGACCCGATCTATGGTCAAACCTTTGAGATGGCCGGGGTGACCGAACCGCCTGCCCTCTCCCATACCCGAGGAGCGTTAGCAATGGCGCGCTCCCAGCTGCCAGATTCGGCCTCGGCTCAGTTTTACTTTGCCCTGGCCGATCTGCCGTTTTTAGACGGCAGCTACGCTGTGTTTGGCTACGTAACCGAAGGTTTGGAGGTCGTGGATGGCATCGAGCAGGGAGATGTGATTGAGTCGGCGGCGGTCACTGCCGGTTTGGATAATCTGATTCAGCCCGAGGTGGCAGAGCCTGAGACGGCGGAACCTGAAGCGGCGGAACCTGAAGAAGCGGCGGAGCCCGATGCGGCAGAGCCCGAGGCAACGGAGGAGGGCGAGCCTGCCCCTGACTCTGCGGAATAAAGCGCCATGGCATTGGGGCCAACGGAATCGGTTGTCGTCACCGGGGTGGGCCTGGTGTCTGCCCTGGGGAACGAAGCGCCAACCACCTGGCAACGACTGCTGGCAAACGAGAGTGCGATCGCACTGCGACAGCCTTTCTTAGAGCTGCCGCCGGGGCCTTTAGCCATGATCGGTAAAACCCCGGTCGCAGTTAAAGCCCTGGTTGAGACCACCGTCTTAGCCGCACTAGCCGATGCTCAGCTGTCGTCCCCTTTGCCGGACTGCGGCGTTGTCATTGGCTCTAGCCGTAGCCACCAGGGAGAGTGGGAGGCACTGGCACGGCAGCGGTCTGGTCAAACAAAATCAGCTGACCCACTCAAAACCAATCAAAATTTTTGGCTAGGAACATTGCCCCACCAAGCCGCCCTCAGGGCAGCGCAACAGGTGGGCAGCGGTGGGCCAGTCCTGGCTCCGATGGCCGCGTGCGCCACCGGTATTTGGGCTTTGGCCCAAGGGGTTGAGCTGATTCGTACGGGGCAGTGCGATCGCGTGATTGCGGGGGCGGTCGAGGCCCCGATCACCCCCCTCACCCTGGCCGGATTTGCCAAAATGGGGGCCCAAGCGCAAACCGGCTGCTATCCCTTTGACGAAGCCCGTGAAGGGCTGGTGCTGGGGGAAGGAGCCGCTGTGATGCTGCTAGAGCGGGCCACCCTGGCCGCCCAGCGCGGTGTCCCTGTCTATGGAGAAATCCGAGGATTTGGGCTACTCAATGATGCCCACCACATCACCTCGCCTGCGGCCCACACCGCGATCGCAGCCGTGCGTCAGTGTTTGCAGCGTAGCCAGCTCACCCCAGCCGACATTGACTTCATCCACACCCATGGCACCGCCACCCAGCGCAATGATCAAATGGAAGCTGCGATCGCAGCGACCGTTTTCCCAAAAAATATTGCCATTACGGCCACTAAGGGGGCCACTGGCCATACCCTTGGGGCCTCGGGGGCGATGGGCACTGTGTTTAGCCTGTTGGCACTCCGCCATCAGCAGTTGCCCCCCTGCGTCGGACTCAAAACCCCGGCCTTTGACCTCAATTTTGTTAGACAGTCCCAAACAGCCCCCCTCAGACACGGCCTCTGCTGTAGTTTTGGGTTTGGTGGACAAAATACGCTGGTGTGCTTGAGTCGGGCAGCCAGTATGCCTTGAGTCAAGCAGCCAGTATCCTAAGATAAACAGAATAATTTCCCCCTATGCATGCCCTGGATGAGTACATCATTAAATTACCCTGGTCTAACGACCCCCAAGAGCGGGCGGTCGAGCAGCAAGTAGTCGATCATATCCGAGAGGCCGGCTGTCATCTGATGGGGGTTTACCCCGACTCAGATGCTGACGTTGAGTTTGTCTATTCCGTTGGGCTTTGGGCCAACTACGGCTTCCCTGAAGCCATTTGCCTGGGGCTACCAGCCCGCACGGGGGGTCAGCTGATCAATAGCCTGCGAGATTGCCTAAAAGCAGGGGAGCGTCCCGATCTCGGACAGCCGCTGACCGATTTTCTAGCCAATGACTACGCCATTCAACTAGAGCCGGTGCAGGACCTCTCTATGGCCTACGAAGACTACGTCTGCTGGGCCGGTTGGTTTTATCAAGAGCCCGTCCCCATCGTGCGACTCTGCTGGCCCGATCGCGATGGCCGCTTTCCCTGGGAGCCAGAGTGTAATGAGGTCAATCGACTGGCGCAGAATCGGCTGAGCTAAGTGATTAGGTCAAAATAAAGTGAGTCAAAATGACGATGAGACTCGCCAGTTTCTTGAAGGGACATAGGAACTGAAAGACAGAACAAATTTTGCACTATCTTTTCTGCAGACCTTCAATGAGTGTCTGCATCGTCGAGGTCGCAAGTTCTTCTACTGGAGCATGCCCCATTGTTGAGAACTGATGGTCAATCAGCAGCATCGACAGCCCGTGACAGGTTGACCATTTAACTTGGGCTAACTCTTTTGGGTCTCTCTCATCAATGAGGCCCGCTTGCTGACACTCAACGATAAGCTGCATGCAAAGCTCAAGAACTTTGACAGCTGTTTGATAGAGCGGTGGATAGGTAGTCCGATTACTGAGCGAAGCATCGAACATCACTCGGTAGTGTACGGGATTTTCAATCGCAAAAAGAACGTAGGCAACTCCCAGCACCCTCACCCTTTCTATGGGGGCAAGCGAAGGCTTTGTTGAAGCCTCCTGGAGATGGTCATAAAGCGCCTGAAAGCCCTCTTGAGCGAGCACAGCTAGTAGAACTGCTTTGTTCTTAAAGTGACGATAGGGAGCCATCTGTGAGACCCCAACTCGCTTAGCAATTTCTCGCAGCGTCAGGCTTTGAATATCACGTTCGGCAATCAGCTCAAGCGCCGAATCGATCACAGCTTGACGCAAATCGCCGTGGTGATAGTTCCCTGACTTATCGGCGCGAGGCATCAGCATTTCTGAATGACGTTGGTTAAAAGTTTACCTTGTAAACTTCGAGATTTTGATCTATGTTTACCTCGTAAACATCTAAAGTTATGAACCCTACGCTGAATAAGTTCCTATTGCCAATCCTCAAGTCGCCAGGAGATCGCTAGCCAGATGACGTCTTCCTTAGAGCCGAGCCAGATTGAGACTGAAATACAGCAGGCGTTTGAAGCGTTTATGACGCCGTCTAAAAACTCACCCTCTGACGCCGAGCGGACACTTTTGGAGAAAGCAGCTTCGTTTTCAGTGCCGCTCAAGTCAACCGATATCAGGGGTCTTTCCTGGGGGGCTGGCCCCACAGTTCTTTTAGTGCATGGCTGGGGTGGCTACGGCTTACAGCTAGGCAGCTTTGTTGAGCCCCTGGTAGAAGCAGGCTATCAAGTTGTGACGTTTGATGCACCCGCCCATGGCAGTACGGCAGGGGCACAGACCAACGGGTTGGAGATGACCCGAGCGCTCAAAACCGTCGCCCAGCAACAGGCCCCCATCACGAGCATCATTGCCCATTCCTTGGGAGCGGCTAGCACGACCCTGGCCCTCAGTGAAGGTTTGCAGCTGCAAAAGGTGGTCTATATAGCTGCTATGTGCTGGCTATCTAATGCTGTTGTTACGTTTGCCAGACGCGCGAGACTTTCTACAGACGTAGAAAACGGACTGCGCCGCCAATTTGAAGCGCGGCTTGGCAAAGACATTTGGCAGCGGTTTGCGATTGATCAAAACGCGAGTAATCTCAATATTCCAGCCCTCTTGTTTCATGACCAAAGCGATCGCGATGTGGCCATCGAGGAAAGCAAAGCGATTGCCCAAGCCTGGTCAGGAGCCCGCTTGATTGAAACGTCTGGACTCAGGCATCGACGCATTCTGCGCAACGAA
>JBCCRZ010000293.1:0-7316 GCA_039200855.1 Cyanobacteria bacterium P01_D01_bin.44
TCTCGTTGCCAGAGGGGTTCGGTGCCTAGCGCAGCTTCGTCTAAAACGATTACGTCGGGACGAAGGGCCGTCGCCTCAGTCGCCGGGGGCTTGATCAGACAGGTTTTAGGAATCGTCCAGTTCAAACCCAGGCGCAGGATTTCAGCATAGAGGCGGCCAGAGATCTTCCCAGATACACTTTCATGGGGACCTGTGGGTTCCAAATCTCGAAGTTCTCCGTCAATTAGTTCGTAGCGGGGGTCGTCTCCATACTGGGTGATGAAGTCTGTAAACGAGATTGGCTTGGACGAGATATAGACCATAATGCACTTGCACTATTAATGCTGACTCTATCCTATCGTCTTGCATACTTCATTATTTATTTTGTTAGCTGTTATTTGCTACCTATTCGAATGCTAAAGCACTACTTTGCACGAACATACAAAACTTTTTGACTTGCACCCTCTAAGGCTCTTTCTTCTGTGACAAAAATATCTGTCATGGCCTTTACAAGTTGAGAAAGTTTTTTGTAGCCATACATACGCGCATCAAAATCTGGTTGGAGTTTAGTCAAATAGCTTCCGAAGGTGCCGAGGTTGGCCCATCCTTCATCGTCACTCGATTGCTCCAGTGCATCTAATACGAAAGCCTTTGGGAAAGCTGATTTTGGCTTATGAGATTCACTAGATGAGGCGAATATTCTTGACTTCTTCGAATTTTCTTCTTTTGGAGCAGAGTTTTCAGTTTTAGCGACAGGGCGAAGCACTTCTGTAAAAATAAATTTATGGCAGGCATTTTTAAAGGCCTCAGGCGTTTTTTGCTCCCCAAAACCCAGTACCGTCAAACCCTCTTCTCTGAGACGCATGGCAAGGCCAGTAAAATCACTATCACTAGAGACCAGGCAAAACCCATCAAATTTTCGTGTGTACAGCAAATCCATCGCATCAATAATTAACATGCTGTCTGTGGCATTTTTGCCAGTGGTATAGGCAAACTGCTGCACGGGTTTGATGGCATACTTTTGAAGCACTTTTTTCCACGAAGAACTTGCTTGCGTCGTGAAATCACCATATATGCGCTTAACGGTGGCTTCTCCAAAACGGGCAACCTCAGCCAGGAGTCCTTCAATAACTGCGGCCTGGGCATTATCGGCATCAATCAGCACAGCTAATCGAAGTGTGGGTTCTTCAGATTCAATTTTTGCTATGAGCCTTGGCGATACCATTGAACTTTCTCAACTCACCAAATCGCTAACAACTGGTTACTTGAGTATGCCCGTTTGATCTAAGTTTGTTCTAGATCAAATAATGACGCCTATCGTTTGACATCCGTGACGCGCCAGCTGAGTTTAAGGTTGAGCCAGAAATTCCAGACGGTGACCAGCGCGATCGCAATAAAATTAGCCAGGTAGCGATACTGTCCGCCAAACACCACGTTAAAGAATAAATTCAGCAGCAGGACGTTAAGGATCAGGCCCCCCAGGCAAATGAGATTGAATTTAAGAAACCGCTTTAAGCGGGCCTGCCAACCCTTTTGACTTTGGGCAATGTCAGCAAAGGTCCAGGCATCATTCCAGATGAAATTATTCAGGATGGCAATCTCAGAGGCGATAATTTTGCTGCGGGTGAGGCCCCAAGCCAGGGTGCTGGGGTCACTGAGCAAAAACAGGAGGGCCATATCTACAAAGACACCACTAAAGCCCACTACCCCAAATCGCAAAAAGCGCTTCAGCGGAAATCTCTGAGGGAGCCGAGCAAGTCGACCGCTCGATAGCGCCAACGCTGATTTATCCGTGCGCAACCGCACCAGATGGCCTATATATTCTATATACTGCTTCCAGGTGACCTTACTCTCCCCTGACTCCCGCTCTTGAAAGACATAACCCGCTTCTGCAATCTCTTTGACTCGCCCGCGACCGATCACCTCCAGCAAGATCTTGTAGCCCAGCGGGTTCAGCGTCGGTCCTGAGATTGCCTGACGGCGCACCATAAAGTAACCACTCATCGGATCGCTGACCCGACCCACCACATCTGGCAAAATCAACAGCCCCAACATCTGCGCCCCACGGGACAGAAACCGCCGCACTACGCTCCAGTCGCTAACGCCGCCCCCCTCAACGTGACGACTGGCAACGGCTAGATCGGCCCCCGCTTGAATTTTTTTAAGCAGCTGGAGTAAGGTCTCAGGGGGATGTTGCAGATCGGCATCAATCACCCCTAAAATCTTTCCGCTGGCTGCTTGCCAGCCTCGGATCACCGCCGACGAGAGCCCTCGTTCTTGCTCTCGTCGCATTACCCTAAGCTGGGAATACTGCCGCATGAGAGATTGGGCCACTTTCCAGGTCTCATCCGGGCTGTTGTCATCCACCAAAATCAGCTCATAGGCCCCCGGTAGGTAAACATCCAGCAATCCCGTCAGCTGGCCAATAATTTTCTCAACGTTGCGGCTTTCGTTATAGGTGGGAATCACCAACGAAAACTCAAGCAGGGAGGTGGACTGTTTGGCTGCGGCAATTTGTAGCGGCCCGGTGGGCGGCATCAGGAGGGTGGGATGAAGCATACGCAAAAGCTTACGGAAGAAAAGCGAATAAAAGAATTAGCGTCACACCATTAGCGCAACACTACTTGATAGGTTGGGTATTTGCCAAACGTACCGAGGAGATTGAACTGCAGTTGGGGGCCTTGCTGAGTTAGCTGCAGCGCTTCGGGGGCCAGCTCGGGTACGGGGCAGTCACGATGGGGATAACAGACATACAAAAAGGCAGACTCACCCTGCTCCTGTAAAGCAGAGCCTAACTGCTTTACAGCCTCTGGGGTGGTGGTCAAGAAAAAGGTTTTGTCTGGCAGGCTAGGCCACAGTTGTTGAGCCACAAACTGATGGGACATGGCAATCCAGGGCAGTGGCTGGTCATTGAGCGCCTGCACCATCGGCGCAATCGGGCCGTAATTTTTGGCCAGGGATACCGACTGGGTCTGCGCATCGCTATACGCCCGTAGACCCCCCTGAATGGTATTGACATGGACCCCCATCGCCAGCAGCAGTGCAAAGCTGCCCAAGGCCAATCGGCGGAACAGGGGGCGATGGGTCAGTAGGGTTCTAAGTTGCTGGGCGATTACCAGAACGGCTAGCGGGATCAAGATCAGGTAAAACCGAGGTCCCCACTGTTTGCCCCCCGCCCCCGGCGGCACAATCAACGGGACACTGGCGGCATAGAGCCCCCCCACCAGTAGCAGCACCTTAACATTGTCGGGTAGCTTAAAGTTAGCCTTGAGTGGGGTGCCTAACAGGGCCAGTAACGGGGCCAGTAACGGGGCTGCGATCGCAAGCACCATGATCGGAAAATAGCGGAACAGCGCCGTCAAGAGCTGCTCATAGCTAGCCTTTGCCTGGGCCAGCTGCTGAGCTGGGGAAGATTCTTCGACAATTTGGATGGCGTGAATGCCCAGGGGGTGACCATATACCTGCACATTAATGGCAAAGAACGCCAGCACCGTGGCCCCCATTGCCCCAATTAAAACAGCGATTTTGACCCACCCCAGGCGAAACTCCCCAATTCGAATCAGCTGTGCCAGGACCGTTACAGCTCCTAAGGCGGCGATTAAACACAGAAACTCAGGGCGAAACCAAACGGCTAACCCAATCAGCGCTCCACCCATGGCGACGCCCCGCAGGGTCGGAGTCAGGGTCTTAGAAGCCAATGGTTTAGAAGCCAATGGTTTAGAAGACACCTGTGAAGACACGGGCTTAGGAAACAAAACGGCGGTCACCCCCCAAAATGCCAGGGCAACGGCCAGGGTATGCTCCCAATACATCGCCCCATAGGGCAGCAGCGGCGATGCCAGCACCACAGCGGCCAGGCTTAGCGTCATGACTAAGGGAGACAGCGATAGCCGCCGACAGATTTGGTAAAACCGTCCCCAGATCACCCACAGCGCCACCAGCGGCACCACGTAGAGCCCGCGGTAGCCCATCAGGGCATAAAACGGAGCGGTCACCATCGGAAAGGTAAACGGGAAGGTGATAAAGTGCCTGGTCCCCTGCTCATAGACATAGGGCGGTGTAAACGGATATAGTCCCTGCTGCCAAAGCGCCTGCACCCAGGGCTCACCGGGCAGCTGCAGATCAAGGCTGAGGTTGCCCCTACTCAACTGATGGGCCATTTGCTGAGCCAGTAGGGCCTTGAGCCCGCCGTCACCGCTAAACAGGACGCCGTTACGGGAATATACTTGCAACCCCAGGGTCAGCAAACCGCCGATCAGTAAAATGACCAGGGGCCAACGTCTGGCCCCGCCCTTGTCTGTGCCCTGCTCAAGCAGTGAGGGCTTCGGCAGGGTAGTGGTCTGACGACCGTTAAAGGGTTCAGAGTTCATATTTTGGGGGTCCGCTTTTCGGAGTCCGCAATCGTTGGCAGATAGCCTAGCCAAATTTTACTGATCTCCGGGAAGCTACTGACTCCGTAGACTCCAAATTTCCAGGATGTCTTCAAAGAAGGTAGCCTTCCATGAAGTCCATATGAATGAACCAGACTTGATGACAACCTGTGAGAATGGCAGGATTATTTCCCCACTCCCCACTCCCTACTTCCTACTCCCTATTCCCGATTGCTTTCGCAAACTGCCCCTGCGATCGCAGTAAGTCTAAAAACATATCCGCTGCTGGGGTGAGCGGCGTAGTCGATAAAGCCGCCGCCCCAATCACCCGCTCCAGCGGCTGGGGCAGCGATCGCACCTGCACCCCTTCAGGGATCGGCATCGCTGCCAGACGCGGTAAAATGGCAGCTCCCAATCCCTGAGCGACCATGCTGACAATGGTAGAATCTTCTTTGATCACATAGGCAACGGTCAGCGATTGGCCCCATTGCGCCCAGTGATCGCGCACCGCAGAGGTGCATTCGGCATAGTTGAATAAAATGAACGACTGGTGGGCGAGATCTTGCCAGGTCAGCACCGCTGGTAGCGGAGCGGTCTCCTCAGGCAGCAAGACCACGTATTCATCGCGGGCAATCTCCCAGCTGGCAAACTCATCGGAGCGGGGCAGGGGCAGCAGACCAATATCAGCACGCCCCTCTCGCAGGGCATACTCAACCCCCGAAGGGTCTAGCTCCGTTAGCGACACCTCAACCCGTGGAAAACTGCGGCGAAACTCAGCCAGCTTGGGGGGCAGCAGGTGGGTCGCGGCGCTGCGAAATGAGGCAATGCGTAGGCGACTGTTGTAGAGTCCTTTTTCTAAGTTGACCTCATAGTCGATCTGCTCTTTGAGATCGAGTATCTGGTGGGCGTAGCGAACAATGCGCTCACCGATGGGCGTGAGCTTGGCCCCAAATCGCCCCCGGGTAAACAACGGAACGCCCAGATCGGTTTCTAGGGATGCGATCGCGCGGCTCACTGCAGACTGAGACACTTCGAGCTTTAGGGCCGCTTCTGAGAAACTACCTAGCTCAGCGACGGTCGCTAATATTTCTAGCTGGAGAATGTTCATAGATACCATCTATGCGCTTAGCGAATAGATATAACCTAATTGGCGGTTTGATCCATCAAAACAACCCGATTAGTCTGGGGAACAACAGCATCAAAGCTTGATTACAGCACACCTTATATTGTCCTGGTTTTGTCGCCGCAGGTTCCTCCTATGTTTGAGCTTCTACCTTTTCAAAAATTTAGAGATACCCCTAGTGTTCAGTTTTTTGATATCACCGTGGCCAGCTCCAATGCACGGGATTTAGTCTTCCATAATGGTCCGGCGGTCAGTCCCAATAACACTCGCGCGGGCGACTGGCAGTTTTACCTGCATCCCGGCCAAGAGGACAATCTGCTGGCAGTGTCCGGGGGGCGCACCTTCTATCTGGTCAATTTTGACTGGGACCATCCCTTCCATGTGGTGCGGCTCGATGCAAATACCCACATTTTGCGTATCCCGCCGGGCACCTTTCATCGGTCGGTGTCAGACCCTAAAGGTTCGTTAGTGATCAACCAGGCCGTCCGTAAGGAGCGCGCCACCGTTCAAAGCGAGTTTCGGGTTTACAACAGTGGCAAAATTGCCAAGCTCCAGGCCCTCTTAGCCTCTGGGCTACAGCCAATTTCTCATGGGTTTGAGGAAGAAGAAGATTATCGGCGGGCAGCTTAAACGCCAACCGCAACCCCATCACTTCTGGGATCACAGGCTCCTGCTAAGCTGCCGTCGGCCAGTCGGCGAATCATGTGGGCATGGCCTAGCTCGTCGGACCAGTCGGTGGTGGCACGCACGGCATGGCCACGGTGGCTCAGCGATTGACGCACTTCGACAGGAATTCGATTTTCGACCACCAGTTCGGCGCTGGCTTCGCCCCAGGTGCGGCCCCAGCGCCAGCGGGGGAGATTCACCGCAGTTTGCAGATCAAAGCCAAAGTCAAGCACTCGGGTAAGCAGCGCCAGCTGGGTCTGGGGCTGACCTTCGCCGCCCATGGTGCCAAAGACGAGATCAAGCCGATCGCCCTCTAGCGCCAGAGCTGGGATCAGGGTGTGAAACGGGCGCTTGCCGGGGGCCAGGACATTGGCATGGTCAGGCGCTAGGGAAAAGAGAGAGCCTCGATTGTTGAGCACAAACCCCAGACCAGGGGGGACAATGCCACAGCCGTAGTCAAAATAGAGACTCTGGATTGTGGACACGGCATTGCCGTCGCTATCGACCACGGCGGCATACACGGTATCTCCGCCGATGGGGGCCGCCAGGGGCTGCTGGGCATAGCTCAGGCTGAGGCGGGCGCGCCGTCGGTCGGCATAGGGTTTTGAGATCAGCGTTTCGACGGGGATATCGACAAAGTTTGGATCCCCTAGCCAGCGGTCGCGATCGCAAAAAGCTAGCTTGGTTGCCTCCACCATCAGGTGATAATAGTCAGCGCTGTCAGCCCCCATTTTGACCAAATCAAAGGGCTCAATGATGTTGAGCATCTCTAAAACCGCGAACCCTTGGGTATTGGGGGGCAGCTCATAGATGGTACGATCTCGATAGGTGGTCTTAATCGGCGTCACCCAGTCAGACCGATAGTCGGCCAGGTCGGCCAGACTGAGCAAACCGCCATCCAGACAGTCGACCATTCGCTGGGCGATCTCACCTTTGTAAAAGATATCGATCCCCTGGGTGGCGATCGCAGACAGGGCTCGGGCCAGCGCCATGTTTTTAACCACCGTCCCTTGCCTGGGGACTGCTCCACCGGGTAGAAATGGTTCTGTGCCACCGTATTGTTCTAGCAAGGCCCGATCTTTTTGAGTCCATCGCGCTTGGGAGGCTGATAGGGCATAGCCCTGGCTTGCCAGCTGTACCGCCGGTTTAAACAGCTCGACCCAGGGCAGCTTGCCAAA
>JBCCRZ010000294.1:0-7296 GCA_039200855.1 Cyanobacteria bacterium P01_D01_bin.44
GGCCACTCCCCATACCCAATCGGTATGACCCTCCAGGTTTTTTAGTAAAGTACCATCCTGCTGCCAGAGTTGGACCAGCCCATTATCGCTGACTGAGACGAGCATCTCGCCATCTGGACTGAAGGCTACTTCGTTAAATCCGTCGCTATCTCCTGTAAGGGTGGTCCTTAACGTGCCGTCCAAGGCCCAGAGTTTGACGGTGCCATCGCCGCTAGCCGAAGCAATTGTCTGACCATCGGGGCTAAAGGCCACTCTCCATATCCAATCGGTATGACCCTCCAGGGTGGTCAGTAACGTGCCGTCTTGTTTCCAGAGCTTAATCGTGGCATCTTCACTGGCCGAAGCAATCATCTCACCGTCTGGACTAAACGCTACACTATTGACCTCAGCACGATGGCCTTGCAAACGGTTGTATTCAACTGCTCTGTATATTGTTCTTCTGAGCACCGATTCAATCTGGGTTTCGGTCTCTGCATCTGCCCTACCGAACTGTTTTAGTTTGCGATGGGCTCGGATGGCTTCAACCAGTGCCTCTAACTGGTTATTGGAGGCAAACAGGGCCTCAGATGAGGTTGCGATCGCTTTGATCTCCTTCAGCAATGCTTTGTGATACTGCTGAAAAGCAATCATCCCCAACCCACTCGCAATCACCAAAGCTATGCTGACCGCCCCAAGTAGCCACCGCTGTCGCTTAGCATTCTTTTGTTGTTCTACCAGTCTTTTTTGCTCCTCTGCCAATCGAGCCTCCGCTTCCAGCGCCCGTTCCGCTTCTAGTGCCCGTTGAACTTCCCGTCGATCTAACACCTGACTGGCCGATAGGTATTGATAATCCAGATTGCTCAGGCTCTTACTTTGAGCCCACTGCTGTGCATCAAGCAGTGCTTGCCCACGCAGCAAACGGGACTCATCTTGCTGGCTTGAAACAACCCAGGCATCAAAGGTTTGGGAGTAAGGACGTAGATTTCCCAGGCGTTTCTCAACCCAGGCCAGGTCGAACACTTTCCGATAAATCGGGTTCCTCACCCTCAGATAACCCTGTTCTTTAACCACCAGACCACTGAGCAGGAGGTCGATGTGCTCTCGATTGTCGGTGGCAAGTACAGGAGCGGTTTGAGATAGGATGTGCCGATAAACGCTTAGCAATCGTCCGGCGATTTGCTCGTTGCGTTCGATCCGATCGCGGATGGTGCGTAGATGTTCTGGTTCGTCCTGGGATTCCCAGTTGTGGATGATTTGAGATTGCACCACCGACTCCACCCAGAAGGCCTCTGCCCCAGGAGGAATCGTCAGGGTGCCACTGACGCTATCGCGACTGGAACGCAAGGCCAACTGACACAGCTTTTGGGTGAGAAAGGGTTGCCCAAGGGTCCACCTTAAGATCTCCCGGAGAACTGTCTGAGCGTCACCTGATTGCAACGTTAATCCTTCAGCCAGGGGTTGGACTTCTCTCAGGGTAAACCCCTGGAGTGAGATTGCTTTGCCGATGTTAAAAGGCGTGCGATTACGGTCTCGGATCAAATCGGCGGGGGTAGCTACCCCAAAGATGGCAAAGGTAATGCGGTTGTATGCGGG
Organism: Cyanobacteria bacterium P01_D01_bin.44; assembly: GCA_039200855.1. GTDB lineage: Bacteria > Cyanobacteriota > Cyanobacteriia > Phormidesmidales > Phormidesmidaceae > SIO4C1. The sequence continues at coordinate 1,573 of JBCCRZ010000294.1, forward strand.
ATTGATAGCGCGTTGGTTATAGCAAAATCGAATCAGGGCGAAGAAATCGTCAACTGCAAAATCAAGACTGAGGATGCTGTCGATTTCATCGACAAAGATGACAATCTGCTCATCTGGAAATTTGACCAGCAGGACATCTTCGATAAAATCACTCAACCGCTGGAGAATCGAGACATCATCGTCTTCTCGCAGCCAAAAGTTTAAATCTACTTTGCCAAATAGATTAAACCCCCGCCATAGCTCTGCGACTACCCCCCGATACCACTGGCCTGGGGCGATATTCTCACTGCCGATGCGGGTCATATCCACTGCGGTACATTTGACTCCTTCCTGCTGCAGTCGATACCTTGTCCTGACTAGCAGGGACGATTTGCCCATCTGGCGGGCATTGAGGACATAGCAAAAATCCCCAAATTTCAGGGCTTCATAGAGTTCAGTATCTGCCTGGCGCATGACATAGCTGGGAGCATCCTGGGTAAGACTGCCACCGATTTGATAGGTGAAATGCGTCATCAGAGCATCCAAAGTTTAAAGCTGTGAACTTAGATATTGACGATATAACTCGCACCCAAGCATGATGGCATTGCCCTCCAACTTGACCACGCCTAAACTCTCTAACCGATAGGTCAGGATGGGGTCTAATCGCATCCGCTCATTGCCCTTGATGATCGACTTCAAGGCAGCCGCCAGGTCTGGCTCAGCTTGGAGGATGCTCCAAAGATGTCGCAAATGACTACTGTAAATGCCATCAAGGGTCGGAGCTGTTTTCAACAACTGCTCCAGGGTCATCTCTCCTTGACAAAGATAATAAAACGCTATTTGCAACAAATAGGGGTGGCCCCCGACCATCTCTGTCAGGGCCTGTAGAGGCGAATCGCTTAGATTGGTATCTGTTGCCCAATCTAAGCCATAACGTCCGGCTAAATCCTGGACCTGTTCCAAGGTCAGCGGTGGTAACTTGAGTGCTAACCCAACATTAAAGGGAGACTGGTTGAGTTTTAAGGGAATATACACCTCTGTAGAGTGAACGATCACCAGGCGCAGTTTTTGAAAGACCTCAACGTGTCTGGCTTCCTCGTGCCAAGAACGCAACAGGGGCAAAAACTCCTGGGCGATCTGGGGATGCTCAAACAGTCGATTGGTCTCATTTAGTACCAAAACCACCGGACTGTTGACTGCCGCCAGCAAATGGCCTTGGAAATAAAGCGTGCAGCTCACCTTGCTGCCAATATTGGCATTCCAGTAATCATCGAGTCTGGTCTCTAACTGGAGTTGCCAGTCGACATTGCTACAGACCCAGCGCAGAAATCTATCCAGCGTCTCAAAAATTGCGACTTCTGCTTGCTGAAAATCCAGCATAACAATCTGATAGCCCAATACCGCTGCCTGAGCAGTAATCCTTAACATCAGGGAGCTTTTTCCCATCCGCCTGGCTGCTTTGATCCGAAGTACGCTACCTGGTTTACTGATTTGCGCGATCGCCAATTCTTCAATCGGCGGGCGCTCGACATAAAAGTGGGAATCAAGGGGAACCGGCCCATCTGGAAAATCTAAGGCAGTCACTGCCGTTGAAACTGCTGTATGCTGTGGGATTGCCTGCCGCTGCTCTGGGGTAATAGGGAGGGGTTCCAGAGTTGAGCGCAGGTTGGTTTTGGTGATGGATTCATCAAAAAATTCTGACAGTAAATGCCAGAGAGGATAAGCCGTATTTCTGAGGTAATCAGCCGTATAGTCAGAGGCACCCGCCATGCTGCTGTATGTGTTTCCAGCCCAGGCTTGACACAGTACAAACTCCTGAGCTGGACTTAACTGTGTCTGACTACTGGTATGAAGTAGGTCAAGAATCTCATCAAGCGTCATCACCTATCGTCGCCCTAATGTCTCTAACCCTTGCGGCAAATGTAACAAAAAGAAGGGTGCTAAATAATATTTTAGCGCGATAATTTCCACAATCCAGCTATCGCTTAACAGGTCGGTAGCGCTGAGCGGGGTATGGGACACTAATTCACAAGAAATTTGTAATCCTTGTACGACAAATTTAAATATGGCTTTCTTATATAATGTATGCTTGAGTCAATAATATGACATTATGTCACAACAAGCCGGGGTAAGCAGAAAATACAATACATAAATTCAAGATTGTGTTTTTACAAGTCATGCTGTTAGGTTCTTGATTAGAGAGGTGATTGATATTGCTCATATAGTGGCAGGTTGTCTCATCCTCACTCTATATTTCTATTCTGGAAAAATAGACAGCTACTCTCGAGGGTCTTGGGATGTCGCTTACGGTAAATCAAGACTTTTGTGCTCTTATGGGCATTATTTTGCATCATGTGATACACAAGTGCAAACGCGACAAAAGCAGACGTTAATGCCCGCCAATGCAGTAGTTTTACAAAATCTTGTTTCTTTCCTGATAGCCCTAAAACTTTCCATAAATATATTAAGGAGTGCATTGAGTTCACATCACAATGTGCCAATAACTTTGAGGCGATATCTACCTACAGACCGCGACGGTCACTCACGTATCTACCAATCTTGCTCCCATCTACTCTCTAGAGGGCTAACATTAGGAAAATATTGTCGTCATTAGCCCCAGCGCCAAGCTGAGGCTCCACCGTATAGTGCTGGCGCACAGTACATATCTCACGACGATGTCTGGTCAGGATTGCTTTTCCTGATAGTCTCAACTGTTACACCGAATGGATTTGAAGATACACATTAATTTGCTCGCCTGCTGTTGCTGCCCCTATGGGCTTAGCTTACCGCTTGGCTAAGGATCAAGAATTTAAGTAGTTTTCGAGATGTACAACGATGCCTGGAATGGGTATTAGATTTCTCAGCCAGGATGAGATCACCTGTTTGAGAAATCTCGGGTCAGCTCAGGCTAACGTCTGGCAATTGGGTGCCGCCAGCGGGCTACTCCCCAGGAAAAACGCTTTTGCAGCCTAGATCGCAACTCACGCGATTGACTTCTCATCATTATTTCTTATTGGATGATTTTTGCTATGGCAGCTAATTTGTTGAGTAAACTGAGTAATTCTAAGATTCAGCGGCAGCTACTACTGCTGTTGTTGCTGAGCACCGCAATTCCAGTCACCATCGTGGGACTCTATGGGACTACTTCATTCACCAGAGTGGCCAGTGAGACCTCCTTAGAAAAGCTGGAAACAGAAACAATGGATGAAGCCCAGGCCATTGACGCCTTTTTAGGGAGTGCCGAAGAAGATATCCGCTTCCTCAGTCAGTCTCCTGAGGTAAAGGGCATCATTGCCGCCAGGATCAACGGGGGCAGTGATGGGGAAGGCACTACCACCGACGAGTGGAAAGCGCAGTTGGCCGACACCATCGCGGTGCTGCTGGAGGCTAAGCCCTATTATCAAAAGTTTCGATACATTGATGAAAACGGTCAGGAGATTGTCCGGGTTGAGCGCTTGAATGAGAATCGAGATCAGATTGCTATTGTGCCTGAGTCAGCGCTACAAGATAAGTCTGAGCGCCCCTACTTTACGAATGGAATTGAACTGCCCCCCGGCAAACTCCATGTCACACAGATAGGCTTGCAAGAGGAAGAAGGGAAGGTTATCGAACCGTACCAGGAAGAAATTCACTATACGCTCGCCGTCTTTGATGAAGCCGGTAACAGCAGAGGCATTGTGGTCAGTGACATCTTTGCTGACGAGTTTATCGACCTGGTGGCAACCAGGCAAGACGCCGAGGAGACATTTCAGGACGAAAAGCGTATATTAGTCAACGCCAATGGCGACTACCTGCTGCATCCAGAGGAGGCCAAAGAGTGGGGCCATAGCCTAGGCCATGAGGAAACTCTGCAAGCTGACTATCCTGAGAATGTTACGGAAACAATCTTATCGGGCGAGCAGGGAATCGTTGAGTCGGGGGGCAATCTGCTGGCCTATGCCCAGATCGATCCCAATCCTGACCAGGCCGGGGAACATTTCTATATGATTGAAGAACTCACGAAAAGCAGCGTCTATGGCTCGGTTAACACCTTTAAGATCGTGGCGGCACTGGTGATGCTGCTGGCGGTCGTCATTGCGCTACCGATTGGGGTGCTGCGCGGTCGCCAGCTGATTGGTCTGATTGAGAAACTAATCAACGGAATTTCGACCTCCAGCCAGCAGGTTTTCTCAACGATGACAGAGCAAGAGCGGATCGCCAGCCAGCAGGCGGCCTCTGTCACAGAAACCACCACCACCATGGAAGAGTTAGAAGCGTCCTCGCGTCAGTCGGCAGAGCAGGCAACAGCGGCGGTCACCGCGGCTAAAAAATCCCTGCAGCGAGCCGAGGTTGGTAACCAGGCCGTCAATGAGACTTTAGAGGGGATGTTTTCGCTGGAGCAAAAAGTCGATGTGATCGCACAGCAGATTGTTAGCCTGAGTGGTCAGGTTGAGAAAATCGGCAGCATTTCTCAACTGGTCAGCGACTTTGCCACCCAGACCAACATGCTGGCACTCAACTCGTCTGTCGAGGCAGTCAGGGCTGGTGAGCATGGTAAGGGCTTTGCAGTAGTGGCCAACGAAATTCGCAAACTTGCCGACCAAAGTCAGGACTCGGCTGAGAAAATCAGCACCCTGGTCGCAGAGATTCAAAAGTCTGTCAATGAAACCGTCATGGCTGCCGAGCAGGGGACTAAAACGGTCAAAAATGGGGTCAACATTGCCAAACGCACCGAAAGCGCCTTTTTTGATATCAAACAGGGGATTGACGAAGTGGTGCTCAATAACCAGCAGGTCGCCCTCACTCAAGGCCAGCAGGTCAATGCTATCCGCCAGGTGGTCACGGCCATGGCCGCCATCGATAGCGGCGCTAAAGAATCAGTAACCGGGCTCAGCCAAATCCTCACCGGCACCGAACAGCTCAACCAGGCCGCTGTCTACCTTCGCAATATGATGTAGTCAGAAGCCTGCATCCGGCCCCCCTTTCCCTGTTTGGGAAAGGGGGGGCCAGTCCAAAAATGACGTGAAGTTTGACCCCCATGCGTTAGAGCTCTATGCCACCGCCCTTCTTGCCGCCTTCTGCCCTCAATCCCTGGTTGATTGATGTCTTTCGACAACTCATTATTGAGCGTACCGGTTTAGACATCAAGACGCAAAACCAGGCTGCCTTGTGTAAGACAATCATGGCCAGGACCCGAGCCACCCATCAGCTAATTCCAGAAAATTACTATCAGCTGTTAATGGAGCCCACCCCAAAGGGCGATCGAGAGTGGCAACAGCTGATGGTGTTGTTGACCAATCCTGAAAGCTTTTTCTTTCGAGATAAGGGGCAGCTGGGGGTTCTGCAGCAACAGATTTTGCCAGAGCTGCTCCAACGTCACCACCTCGACAAAAAACTGCGGATCTGTAGCGCCGGGTGCTCCACTGGAGAAGAGCCTTATTCCATCGCAATTTTGCTCAAAGAGCTGATTCCAGATTTACCCGAGTGGGATTTAATCGTTTTTGGCGTTGATATTAACCCCGTCTCAATCCAGAAGGCCCAGGCCGGTGTTTACGATCCCTGGTCGTTTCGAGGGGTCGATGAAAGCTTGTGGCAAACCTATTTTCGCCGGGTTAACAACCAGTTTCACATTGACCCGCAGCTCAAAAAACTGGTCAAATTTAAGAGACTAAACTTGGTTAGCGATCCATTGATGCTCCAGGCTGGTGAGCAGGCAAACGCAACGCTAGATCTGATTATTTGTCGCAATGTCTTTATCTACTTTGA
>JBCCRZ010000295.1:0-7266 GCA_039200855.1 Cyanobacteria bacterium P01_D01_bin.44
TAACAACAACCAACCCAGCGGGATAAGACTTTCTGGAACGACGGGTGTTGTTAGACTCACCAACGCTACCCCCGAGGCGGCATAGCCCAAGAGAATATCCGCCCAGGCGGTGAGAATATTTGCCGGGCGCATCATTTGCAGGTAGGCCCAGAGGGTGGAGGATTTTGGAGAGGAAGTGACGGTCATGGTTAAGGGCGGAAGGGAAGGGGAAAAGGCTAAAGGGCTCGTAGGGGCAAGGGGCTCCTCGCCCAGATAGGGAAGGAGGGGAGCGGAGGGGAGCAATTAAAAGTAAAAAAAATTAAAAGTTGAAAATTGAAAGGAAACGTTAAAAATTCTCTTGATATTAGGTATGAGACATGGCTTTAACCTTTAATCTTTAACTTTTAACCTCATCGAGATAGTTACTCGATGAGCAAAGAAGCCAGCTGATCAGACTCGGTGACCGGCTTTTGTCCGCGCAGGACAGAGTTACCGTCATAGAGCTGTCGCTGGTCAATCGCCGGGGGATGGGTCCAGTCAGTTTCTTTCATCTCACCGCTTTGGCCATAGGCAGCCAGGGCATTTTCATAACAGACTTTGCGGACGTGGTCTTCGGGGATGCCCATCTCGAGCATAAGCTGAGCTGTTTTTGGCACTGCCAGGGGGTCACTGATACCCCAGTCGGCGGCGCTGTCCACGATGATGCGATCGCAGCCATACTGGCGCACCAATTCAACCATGCGCTTGTTGCCCATTTTAGTTTTGGGATAGATCGAAAATGCTACCCAAAAACCCCGATCGAGCACTTCTTTAGCTGTTTCTTCGTTGGCATGGTCAATGATCACCTTAGAGGGGTCTACACCCTGCTCAACACACACATCCATGCTGCGGCTGGTGCCTTCTTTTTTATTACGGTGGGGGGTGTGGACCAGGACCGGCTTATCAACCTCTTTCGCCAGCTCTAGCTGTAGGCGAAAATACTTATCTTCGGCCTCGGTCATCTCGTCATAGCCGATTTCACCGACAGCTACCACCCCTTCTTTACACACAAACAGCGGCAACAGCTCCATCACCTCATCGGCAATGTCTGGATTGTTGGCTTCTTTGGGGTTTAAGGAGATGGTGCAATAGTGACGAATGCCAAACTGGGCCGCCCGAAATCTTTCCCAACCCACCAAACTGCTGAAATAGTCTTTGAAAGAACCCGCACTGGTGCGGGGTTGCCCCAACCAAAACGAGGGTTCAATTATGGCAACCACACCATATTCTCGGAGCACCATGTAGTCATAGGTAGTGCGTGCCGTCATGTGGATATGCGGATCGATAAACATCATGGGTTTGGTATTGTGATCGGTCATAGTCCTGATGATAGGGAGTCTTTAAAGGGTTAGAGAGTGACTAGGTGAGCGGAGAGTTGAGATTTAAAGGTTAAAAGTTAAAGGCTTTGCTAATCAAAATGACTAGGCAGCTAAATAGCTCTGGCTAAACCGCTCCCAGTCTAGCGAGGCGATTTCATCGCGGACACTGGAGTGTTGCTGCAAGATTGCTTGAGCGGCAGGGAGAGAAGACTGGGTGCAGGCAAGGGCCGCGGCCATCTGTTGGGTTTTATCCGAGGTCTGCAATGCCTGTTGAATATCAGCCAGAAACTGGTCATTTAAGAAGGGGCCAATCAGTCGCCACAGCTCAGGGGTCACCTGACGCTTGGCAGCCCAGCGTTCGTGGGCATAGTCTGAGAGCATCCGGGCTAGCTCAGGATTAGCCCGCTGATCAAGCTGCTGCACCAGGTGCAGTGGGCTTCCCAAAAATACCGCTTTGAGAATCATTTGATTCCAAGCTGGGGTCTCAAAATAATCTCCAGGAAATGGGTTGCGCAGGGCAACGGCATTAAACACGGCATCAATACTCGTCCGCAATCCTTCGGCGGCACGACTGACAAACCGCTGTGGATGGGGCAACAGTGGCAAACTTTGATATAGGGCAATCTGTTCACTCACATCCGCCGCGCCGAAAAGTTTCTCAAGTCGCGCCTGGTAGCGCTCACCCTCCTCACTGGGGAGAGACAACAACAGGAGCGTACGCCCCACCTGATCGAGGCTCCACTCAGCCGGAGACCAGCCAGGGCGTGCCGCCTCAGCTGCCTGTAAGTCGGTATCTGTCAGCTTAAGATCGGCCTTGCCCGTATAGCGAGGCACCGAGCTAAAGGTCGTAAACAAAAGCCGGTCTGAGCCATTCTCAGACACTTGCTTAAGCTTGCCTTCTAGCCAGGTGAGTGGGTCCGTAGGGACTTGTTGCACCAGCCACTCATGCAGCAACGTTTTAACTTGGAAAATATTCGCTGTAGAAGCCATGATTCAGGGTTCAAATAAAAATTCATTGAGCATCACAAAATGCGCCTCCTAAGAGACTGAATGCCGCTACTAGTGAGGAACACTAGACCTTAGTCTGCTTGCTTTGTAGCCAGCATAATCCCTCTGCTCAGGGAATGTATATGCAGTAACGCAAACTTAATCGCGATGTAAAAGCTTAATGAATTACGCCCCATCAGTCCGGCATCCAAGGGAAACGGATTGGTCATCTCTAGAGGGGCTGGGGGATGTAGAGCTACTCTATGAGAAGGAGCTCCCCCAAAAAGGTAACAACAGAAGTAATGATTACTGACAAGGGACTTACCATTCAACAATCACTGTCTGCTGATCTACAACAATCTCAGGGGTTAGCTCAGTACTCTCTATCGTCAGCGCAACGGCTAGCTGAGCGCTCAAAGTCTCGGCGGTTGCTGACGACTCAAACTGAATCATCCAACGATGAATCTTCGTATCTTCGGGGGTAATCACCACTCCCAGCGTGTCTGTGCGGTATCCCTCAGCGAGCTGATCGAGATCTGAGCGCAGCTCGGGCACCCTGGCCAACAGCAACCGTAGCTCATATTCACCCCTCACGGTCTGACTTTTCAGAGTTTCTCCTGTCTCTAGGGGGACTTCGAGCTGCTCACTCTCGCGCTCACCGGCTAAATAGCGCTCGGGTTGAAAAATGAGTGCAGTTGACCGGGGTGGATCCTGAAAAACTGCATCAACGGCCTCCCAACCCCCGGCATCTCGAACCGCACGGACAAACTTCAGCCCGGCTCCGTAGAGAAACACTTTCTCAAAAAAGTCTTCGCTAATCGGTCCCTCAGGCGGCAGCTGGGCATGGGCGAGAAAGTCGTAGTTCATCAACTCACTCACTGCCAGCATGGCTTCTCCTTCAATCAGGGCCGTCACGGCTTTATCGTAGTCGGGCTGTTCGAGGGATTGGGCATGAAGAGCATACAGGTCAAACTGCTGGTCTTGCAGTGCGTGGAATAGCTCGTGCAGCAGCACCCCACGGCCCAGTTCATTGGAGCCGTCGGTGGTCACCACCAGCTCCTTGGTTTCTGAGTTATACCAGCCGTTTAGGCGCGGATCGGTGCGGGGCTGAAATGCCACCTGCAAATCGGTGGTGAAGGGTAAACCGCGCCATTGCTCTAGCTCGGCCATGATTGCAATCGCATCGCTAGCCCAAGCCGGATGATCGCCCTCAAAGACCACCTGCACCTGATTTTGACCCGCGGTCACAGCGATCGGCTCTGGTGACATTAAACCCTTAGCAGCACAGCCACTCAACGTGAGTAACAGCACACTGGCTACGATCAGCTTGGTCATTGCCATGAATTCCCTATTCCAAATTGCTCTAAGGCCATGCTATTTGATTTTTTCCCATCACGCTGCGATTAACACGATTGACACCCTCCCCCTCACCTTCCCCATCCCCCACCTGCGTTCTAAAATAAACGGAACTCGCTCACCCTCCCCCTTGCCCATGCCCGTCTCTAAGCCCGCTGACCCCCCTGAGCAAAATTTCGGTGTCCCCGAACGCCTTGCCAAACATACGGTGCGCTACGCCGACTACCGCGAGGTCAATCGGGAGGACATGACCCCGATGATGCGGCACTATGCCGAGGTCAAAGATCAGCATCCCCATACCCTCTTGCTATATCGGGTGGGCGATTTTTTTGAGACGTTTTTTCAAGATGCGATCTCAATTGCCCGTGAGCTAGAGCTGGTACTAACTAGCAAAGATTCGGGTAAAAATATTGGTCGGGTACCCCTGGCGGGGATTCCCCATCATGCCCTCGATCGCTACTGTGCTGCCCTGGTTGACAAAGGCTTTGCCATTGCCATCTGTGACCAGGTCGAAGATCCGGCTCAGTCCCAGGGACCTTTGGTCAAGAGAGAAGTAACCCGTGTGATCACCCCCGGCACTGTCATTGAAGAAGGCATGCTGACTGCTAAGCGCAACAACTTTTTAGCGGCGGTGGTAATCGACGGCAAACACTGGGGCATGGCCCATGCCGATGTCTCCACTGGGGAGTTTTTGACCACCCAGGCCAGGGATCTCGACCAGCTTACTCAAGAGCTGATGCGGCTCCAGCCTGCGGAGGTGTTGGTCCCGACAAATGCCCCTGAGCTGGGCTCATTGCTGCGCCCTGGAGAGACGTCTGATCAGCTGTCTGATTGTTTGCCCGCGCAGTTTTGCTATACGTTGCGATCTCAAACTCCCTTCACCATTAACGAGGCCCGCCAGAGACTGTTGCAGGGTTTCCGTATCCGTTCCCTGGAGGGCTTTGGCTGTGATCACCTGCCCCTCGCCGTTCGCGCTGCTGGGGGGCTATTAGAATATCTCGAAGCCACCCAAAAAGAGAGTTTGGCCCCGCTCCAGTCACTGGCTACCTACGCCATCACCGAATATCTCGTCCTCGACCACCAGACCCGCCGCAACCTTGAGATTACCCAAACCTCCCGTGACGGCATTTTTCACGGGTCGCTGCTGTGGGCGCTGGATAAAACCGTGACCGCCATGGGTAGCCGCGCCCTGCGCCGCTGGCTGCTCCAGCCGCTGCTGAGCATTTCAGGTATTCAAGCCCGCCAGGCCACCATTGCCGAGCTGGTGGCTAACGGCACCCTGCGCCAGCATTTGCAACTCGTTCTCAAGCAAATTTACGATCTAGAGCGTCTTGCCGGTCGAGCCGGGTCGGGCACTGCGAACGGTCGAGATCTGGTCGCCATGGCTGAGTCCTTTGCCAAGCTGCCCGATCTGGCCACCCTGATGGCCCATGCCGAGTCGCCCTACCTGACCAAGCTGCAATATGTGCCGCCTGAGCTAGAGCAGTTGGGGGACAAGCTGCGATCGCACCTGGTCGAGAGCCCACCTCTCTACCTCACCGAGGGCAACCTGATTCGCGATGGCGTTAACGCCCACCTGGACTCGCTGCGCGTCCAGGTGACCCACGACCAGCAGTGGATTGCCAACCTGGAGGTCACCGAGCGAGAACGCACCGGCATCTCTAATCTCAAAGTCGGCTTCAACAAAGCCTTTGGCTACTACATCAGTATCTCCCGCGCCAAGAGCAGCCAGGCCCCCGACGACTACATCCGCAAGCAGACCCTTACTAACGAAGAGCGCTACATCACCCCCGAGCTCAAAGAACGCGAAGCCCGCATTCTGAATGCGAAAGAAGAACTCAACCAGCTCGAATACGAAATCTTCGTCAGCCTGCGCGAAGAGGTCAGTCACCACGTTGACCTGATCCGCAAAATCGCCAGCGCCGTCGCCGCCGCCGATGTCCTCTCAGGTTTAGCCGAGGTCGCCATCTACCAAGGCTACTGCTGCCCTGAGATGGTCGAAGGTCGTCCTATCCAAATCGAGGCCGGTCGCCATCCGGTGGTGGAGCAATCGCTGCCGGCGGGGTTCTTTGTGCCGAATTCAACAGCCATGGGGGAAGGGCGAAAGGGGCAGGGGGCAGGGGGAAAGGCAGAGGATTACCCACCACCCACTACCCACCACCCATTACCCATCACCCCCGACCTAATCATCCTCACCGGCCCCAACGCTAGCGGCAAAAGCTGCTACCTCCGCCAGGTGGGTCTGATCCAGCTGATGGCGCAGGTGGGCAGCTTTGTTCCGGCCAAGTCGGCGGTGTTGGGGGTGTGCGATCGCATCTTCACCCGCGTCGGGGCTGTCGATGACCTGGCTACAGGCCAATCGACCTTTATGGTCGAGATGAATGAAACCGCCAATATTTTGAACCATGCGACGGTGCGATCGCTGGTACTGCTCGATGAAATCGGTCGTGGCACCGCCACCTTTGACGGACTGTCTATCGCCTGGGCGGTAGCTGAGCACCTGGCCTCTGAAATCGGCGCGCGCACCATTTTTGCCACCCATTACCACGAACTCAATGAGCTGGCTTCGATTTTAAAGAACGTCGCCAACTACCAGGTCACGGTCAAAGAAATGCCCGACCAGATCATTTTTCTACATCAAGTCCAGCCCGGCGGGGCCGATCGCTCCTACGGTATCGAAGCCGGTCGCCTGGCAGGGCTGCCGCCGTCGGTGATCAAGCGCGCCCGGCAGGTGATGGGCCAAATCGAAAAGCACAGCAAAATCGCCGTCGGTTTAAGAAAGGGCGGACGTTCGGATAAGAAAAAAGCGAAGGAAAAGCCCGCCGAATATGACGAATCGCAATTAGATATTTTTGGATGATGCGGTTATCTCCTAATCCACCAGCTCAATCTGCCCATTGCGGATGTCATCAAAAATTCGATTAATTTGCGATCGCTCCACAGCACTCAGATCAAAAGCAGAAAGAAGCAATGACGATAGCGTCAAATGCTCCTGACGGCTAAGCTGTCCGTTTTGTTTAATCTTTTGCACTAGCGTTTGCGTTTGATTGCCCGACGGCGTAGATGAAATCATAGCCTTGCTTGTATACACTCGTTAGAGGACACTGTTGCCAATCATGTCCTTATCTAAGAATATCCCCTCAGCCTGATTCAAGAGTCAGCTATTATACGGAACCCGCGCTTATATTCGATGAAGAGTCTGTAAACGGAGTAAGGAATGAAGATCTATCGACTCAACGCGTTCTCAGACAACTACATCTTTTTGCTGCACGATGAGGCCACTCAGACCGCTGCGGTGGTAGACCCCGCCGATGCCAAGCCTGTGCTCAAGCGACTGGCCGATCTGGATCTGGAGCTAGTCGCTATTTTCAACACCCATCACCACAGCGACCATGTCGGCGGCAACCGTCAGCTGCTGGCCCAGTTTCCCCAGGCGACGGTCTACGCCGGGATTGAGGATAAAGGGCGGATTCCAGGGCAGCAGGTTTATCTCAAAGAAGGGGATACGGTCAGCTTTGCCGGTCGGACTGCCCTGGTTTTCTTTGTGCCAGGTCACACCCGCGGCCACATTGCCTACTACTTCCCA
>JBCCRZ010000296.1:0-7256 GCA_039200855.1 Cyanobacteria bacterium P01_D01_bin.44
TTGGCCGAGGCGACGGCAGCGCTCTGGGAGCGACAGCCTGACCTTGAGCGGATTGTGATTAAGCTCAATGAAGGATTCTCAGGGGAGGGGAATGCCCTGTTGCATTTATCATCGCTGGCTTCGGTGGCACCCGATGGGGGCAATCATACCCAGCGGGTAGCGGCGATTCAGGCTGAGTTTGAGCATCTGCGGTTTCAGTGTGCGACTGAGACCTGGGAGCATTTTGGGGGCAAGGTGGCTGAGCTGGGTGCGATCGCAGAAGCTTTCATTGAAGGCAACGAAAAACGCTCCCCCAGCGTACAGGGACACATCACCCCCTATGGCACGGTCGAAATTCTCTCTACCCACGACCAAATTTTAGGTGGCCCCGACGGTCAAATTTTTTTAGGCTGCACCTTCCCAGCGGATGCCAGCTACCGCCTAGCCCTACAAGAAATGGGCCAAAAAGTGGGCGAAGCCCTCGCCGCCAAGGGGGCATTAGAGCGCTACAGTGTTGATTTTATCGCCGTCCATCAGCCAGAAAATCCCCAGAGACCGTGGCAGCTCTACGCCATTGAAACCAATTTGCGAAAAGGGGGCACCACCCATCCCTTTATGGCCCTCAAAATGCTCACCGACGGTCGCTATAACGCGACCGATGGTCTGTTTCGCACCCAACACGGCCAGCCCAAGTTTTATCGTGCCACCGACAATCTGCAAAAACCTGCCTATCGTGGCCTGCTGCCCAATGACCTAATGGACATCATCATGGTCGAGCAGCTGCACTTTAACGCCATTGAGGGAGTGGGGGCTGCCTTCCATCTGATGGGTTGCCTATCGGAATATGGAAAACTGGGCCTGACGTCGATTGGCAATACCCCAGAGCAGGCAGAGCGAATCTATAAGCGAGTGGTGGCGGCATTGGATAAGGAGACGCAGTGAAGAAGACGCGGAGATTGGGAGACACGGGGACGCGGGGAGAGTTTGCTGACCAAGAGCGAGGTTTACTGCGGATTAAGGTCTAGGGAGTCAGAAAAACAAAGACATAGGGAGAGTCCTTCTCCGCGTCCCCCCCTTCTCCGCGTCCCCGCGTCATAATTTAGCCAGTTTACATCGCTATAATCAGCCGCTACCGTCCCTTCAACGCTCGATCAATATCCCGCTTCTCCTGTTTGCGCTTGAGGTCTTCTCGCTTATCGTGGAGCTTTTTACCCTTGCCTAGACCGATGCTGACTTTGACATAGCCCTTCTTGAGATATAGCTTCAGGGGCACCAAGGTGAGTCCTTTTTGTTCAACCTTGCCGATCAGTTTGCGGATTTCTTCTTTGTGCAGCAAAAGGCGGCGAGTCCGTCGCGGGTCGTGGTTATAGGCCTGGTTAGTCATGCTGTGAGGCGAGATATGGACGTTTTGCAACCATACCTGGGCATCGCGCACTTGAGCATAGCCATCCCGCAGGTTGACCTTGCCCTCGCGAATAGATTTGACTTCGGTGCCTTTAAGCTCGATGCCAGCTTCGTAGGTTTCTAAAATTTCATAGAGAAAACGGGCCTGGCGATTATCGGCAACTACTTTATAGCCGTCACTGGGCTGAGATTTCTTTTTAGCCATGTCACCATTCCCTACTCAACAACCTACTCCACCACAATGCGCCATTCGTGTAGTTCGTACTCAACGCAGCCGTTTTCTATAAGGGGGTCGGCTTCTACAATGATCCTAGCGCTCTCCAAAGAGTCAGCTTCAAAGAGTAACATGCCCCCACCGCGTTCGGCCCAATATCCTGTTTTAGCCCGATGCCCTTTGTCGATTAGATCTTGCACATAGGCTTTATGGGCAGGTACAAACTGATCGAAGTGAGCTTTATCAATTAAGCCTCGTTCAATTTTGACAAACCACGGCATAGGCTGTGTTGGGATATAGTTAGCACCTAATTATTATTCTATGGAATCGAATACAGAAGCCGAAAAGCCGCTACGTTTATTCATTGCTCTGGTCCCACCTCAGCCAATTCAGACCTATGCCAATGAGATCAAGCAATATTTTGCAGAACATTACCATAGTCGTAAGGCGTTTAACTCGCCGCCCCATATTACGCTACAGCCTCCTTTTGAGTGGCCTGCTAATCAGGTAGATACGCTTTCCCAGGGGATAGCCGATTTTGTAGAGAATCAACCGATCTTCCCTGTTTTCCTCGAAGGGTTTGCCGCATTTCCTCCCCGCGTGATTTACATGAATGTCGTGCGTAGTGATGCGCTGATAGCGATTAAACCTGCGCTGATGGATTTTATGGAAACCCGTTTTGACATTGTCGACAAAAAAGACCAAAACCGTCCCTTTAAACCCCATCTGACCGTTGCTTTTCGAGATCTCAAACCGGCGGCATTTCGTAAAGCCTGGTCTGAGTTTCAAGACAAAGCAGTGAGTTTTGAGTTTATGGCAACCCATCTAACGCTATTGCGGCACAATGGTCAGCGCTGGACAATTCAGTCTCAATACGAGTTAGACCGGAAATCAGCTTAGTTGTGTTACCTCTGTCTCAAATTCCCTGAGCGCAACACTAGAGCCGGCCTTCCAGGCTCGTTCGCCATACTTAGGGATGAGTTGCTTTACAGGAATATTCGGAAATGTTGGACTGATATCGCTTTCTTGATACTGCTGCTCATCAAAAAGATAGATTCTTAAACCCTGATCTCTATAGAGCCAAAGTTCAGGAATTCCAATTGCCTTGTAGTCTTCAGGATTTGTGAACGAAGTCCAATCCACTTCGAGGGCTAGGTCTGGCGGTGGATCGGTTTCTAAATTGATTTCTGCTTTGCCGAGGATGATATCCCGATTGGCAATGTAAAAGCATCTGTCGGGTTCTAATCCTTTTTTTTGAAATCGCTTTAGCGTAATCGGGTCAAAGCTATGCCAGTCCTGCCCCTGATGGCGAAGCAGGGCTTTCACTAAATCGGTTAGCGTATCTGAACGATTACCATGATTGGGTGACGGAGCCATAAGGCGAATTTCGTGTAGGTCGGCATCGAAATAAACTTTAACAGCCGCGTTATCTTGCCGACTTTCTAAAAGCGCTTCATAGTCGGCCCAAGTTTGATGACGTAACACCACTTCCCCACCAGGGGATAGGTCAATACTTTGAGGGGTAATCATCAAGTACATGGCATGTTCCTAGCGCATTAGCCTCAATATCACTTGCCTTAATCTCACTAGCCTTAGTATGGCGTATTCTCAATCTCCCAGGCGGCTTGGAAAAAGTTGCGTTCGCAGACCATTGCGTAGCGGTAGGTAGAGCGGATCAGATCGCTATCTTGGGCGTGTTCATCCACCAGGGATTCTAACTGCTGGGCGAGGGGTTCAAAATCGTCGCTGCTGTAGGTCACAATCCACTCTTTGTAGAGATGCTCAGGAATGCCATCCTTGGCAAGGGCCTGCCCCAGGTAGGCATAGAGACGCATACAGGGGGACATAGCCACGGCAGTCACACCGACGGGTTGGCTCCAGGCGGTGGCGAGGAGAAAGTCGGTATATTGCCGAGTCGCTGAGCTGGGCTGCACTGCTTTGATATTGACACCCCAGTTTTGGGCGTAGCTCTCATGGAGTTTGAGTTCAGCTAAGACGCCGCCTGCTAGCTCATGGAACGTATTGAAACTTTGCCAATCAGGGGCCTTGGCGGCGGCAATGCTGTAGGCACGGGCAAAGGCTTCTAAAAAGAAGGCGTCTTGACCGACATAGTAGGCAAACTTAGGCCTAGGCAATGTGCCATCACCAATACCTTGGACAAAAGAGTTGTTAAGACTGGCCTGGGCAAGGTGTTGGTGAGCAGTCCAAAGTTGGGCGGATAGGGACATGGAGAGTCTTTCTACTTCGTTGGTAGAGCCTTTGAAAAATAGGTGAGTTTTGAGCTTTGAGCTCTGACTTTTGAGTTGGTCCACACACTCAAAACTCAAAACTTAGAACTCAAAACTTCTCTAGGTCTGTTTTTTTAGCCAGTCTATGATCAACGGGTTAACGACCTCGGGGCGTTCGTCGTGGGGACAGTGCCCCGTTTGGGGAATGGATCTGAAGGTGACTGCCTTGGTTGCATCGGCTGCGAAGTCTCGATAAAGCGTTGCCCCTTGAATAGGAGTCCAGGGGTCATTTTCGCCCCAGAGAACTAGCAATGGCTGTTCGATTTTGGGCAGGAGGTCGCTGGGGCGGGGGCCGGGGGGTGCCGTCAAAACGGAGGCAAATACCTTTTGAGCGCCTACATCACAGGAGGGGACATAAAGGAGGTCTACCAACTCGTTGGTGATGGCATCTCGATTGCCATAAACCTGCTTGAGGGCTCCGCGAATTCTAAACTTTTGGCGAACTTGCGAAAAAATCAGTGGCCCGGTGAGCTTGGAACTGACTAGCTTGGCAAAGAGGCCCATGGCCAGACTCAAGGGGCCAGGCAAATCTTCAGGGCGGTGGTTGAGGCTACCGGCGCAGTTGAGTACCACCCCGAATTTGGCAGTGTCGGGATGGTTGGCCAGGGTCATCAGCGCCAGTAGCCCCCCAATGGAGTTGCCCACAAACACAGCTGGGGTTTGAATATGGGCAGCCCAAAAGTCCTGGAGCAGGACTTCCCACAGCTCTAGGGTGTAGTCGATGGCAGGTTTTTCAGAGCCGCCAAACCCAAGTAAATCAATGGCATAAACTCGGTATCCGGCCTCGGACAACACCGGAATATTCTTGCGCCAATGACCAATCGAAGCGCCAAAACCGTGAATCAAAACAATGGGTTGTCCTGCACCGTGGACGGTGTAGGTAATGTCGTAGCCGCGCCAATCCCAAATGTGTTTTTCAATGGGGCCAGTAGTTGGAGCCGTTAGCTGTTGAGCCGTCATTCCTTAAAATTTGAGCGTGTTCACTTCTTCTCATCATAAGTTAAACACTTGCAACGCTGACTAGGGAGCAAAATCACCTGATGCCTTGTTGCTGTAAGAACATTGCTAGCCAGTCGGTCTCTTGGGTGCGTAACGGGGGTAAAGGCTCTCGTTGATAATCGATGTCTTGGTTGTATCCAGCGTGCTCATAGGCCAGGTCAAGGGCCTGTTTAAGGTTGGTCACCAGGGTCTCATGGGGATGGTGAAGCGGCAGCGGAACGCTGGGAATGGGCTCATTGACGTTCCAGGTATAGAGGTTGGCTTGGGGGCGTTGCTCACTACGGCTGACCAAAATGCGATAGTCGCTTTCTTCGTCAGGCCCGTAGATCACAAGGGGGTTCCATCCGCGCAGCAAATCGATTTCAACGAAGTGAACTGGACTACCCAATAGGGACTCACGGTGCTGTTCATACATTTCGCGTCCGCGCCCGGCTCTCTTTTTTTGGGGGGTTAAGATTTCAATGGTGGTAATCACTTCACCGACATCGGGTTCGACAATTTCCAGATAATCTTCGCGAACCTCCTGGGGGACTGGAACATAAACTGGGGTGGGTTTACTAATCGAGGGTGGGGCGGTCGCTAGGGTAATCGTAGATTGGGCAACCGAGTTGAGTACCCCATTCTGACGCTCACCAGCAGCGGACGTGCCATTCCTTTGATAGTCTTGAACTTTAGAAACTGAAGGATTTGAGAGTTCGGTTTGCCTATGGTCAGGCTGTCCGAGACCAGATTGCCCAAGGTTGGGTTGTCCAACGATTAGAGCAGTGTCGCCGCTAACGCGGTAAATTCGCTTTCTGATGGCGATTTCATATTGCTCAGGGAGCTTGTCAGAGATGAGCCTTGCCAGAGTCTTGATCAACCTTTGGTGAACCTCCGGCCAGATATCGGGATGTTCTAAATAAGGGTTGACGCTGGGGAACGAAACGGACATCGACTGACCTCTGATGGTGTAGTTTGAGGGCTTAGCCATGAAGTATCAGCTCTGTGATGAATGGGGTTGCTGGGGCTGCGGATTATATCGCAGGTTCATCAGAGCATGTGCTAAGTCCCGACACCTGGGGCTTTCATCAAAATAGAGGAGTCTGTAGCTCACTGGCTGATTCGGCAAGAAGGGAATGGTGGTTACCCTGGCCAGTTGCCTGGTTGCCGTTTCATATGAATAAGTAAGCCCAGTGCTGTGACGGGACATTGATGAATGTGGACTAGCGCAATCGCTTACGCCATAGGGCATTCACCAAATTGGTAGCTAATGCTGCACGACTGACTACTCCTTCTGGTCAAAAGTGCACCATCCGGTGATTTTGCGGCTAAATCATATTTTGTAAAGTTGCGTATTAAAGGATGTTGAAGTCTTCAGGCGGGTCGATTTCATGGTGTGTGATTGGGGTAATCAGGGCTGGGAAATAGGCCATGGGGAGTGGGGAATGGGAGAATAAGTTGTGATTTCTGACTAATTGTGGTCTATGACAAACTTGGTAGATTTTTGGATTTGGGTTGTAGTGGTTTTAGTCATTTTGGGCATTGGGGGTGGTTCATTGGTGATCACGACCCTAAAACCGTTGGGGCAGAAAATCCCTTTTCCAACCCCGATGACTCACCTGTCGTTGCTGATCAGTGAAGCCGCCCATGCCTCTTATCAAGCGGGTATTGATGCCTATCAAGCAGGTCGCTACGGGGCTGCTATCGAGCGGTTTGATCGACTCATTCAGCAGGAACCTAATTGCCCAGAGGGTTACCACAACCGGGGTTTGGCCCAGGCAAACCTAGGTAAAACAAACCTGGCAGTTAGCGATTTACTCAAAGCTGGGGAGATTTATGATCAGCAGGGAACGAAGGAGGGGATTGACAGGGTCAAAGAACAGCTAGAAGCGCTGTCGAGACGATTATAGGTCGAGACGATTATAGGTCGAGACGGTTATAGATCGAGAGGCTTATAGGTCGAGGCTTATAGGTGAAAACCCAAAAGACCAGCGTCCAGGAGTCATACAAAATCCTGGTTAGTCATCCTCGATACCGAATATGAAGTGATCAAACTGAAACGTGAATTACGAAACTCGTTCTGCTACGAACTTACTAAGCAGAATATGTTTGATCTGTTTACACGTCATTGGGGCGGATGGGTGTCTTCAACTTTTCGCAGTGATTTTAATGCAAAGAACACTAAAATCGTTGTCTTGAACGATCACAGAATTGGCTACTTTAGTCTCAGAGAAGATGACACCGAATTTCATCTTGACAACATACAGCTCTCTCCTGAACTCCACGGCCAAGGCATTGGAACCGCAATTCTTAAGAATATCTTGAATAAGAACGCATCTAAACCAATCCTTCTGATCACCTTTTTAGATAATCCAGCTATCCATCTCTACAAA